>JASFGJ010000089.1:0-10197 GCA_050123815.1 Desulfobacteraceae bacterium | reverse complement strand
TCTCAGCGTTGTCGATACGGTGGTCGGCTACGGCACCTATGTGGAACTGGTGCGGGAGCTGGTCGCCGAAAAGGAGATCATCAGCACCGGCATGACCCGAGAAGTGGACCGTGTAACCAAGGCCATCGATCTCGCCCGAAACGGCAGGGCGGTGGCCTTGATATCCAGCGGAGACCCCGGCATCTACGCCATGGCCGGGCTGGTGTTCGAGCTGTGTGCGGCACGCCGGATTGCGGTGACAACCACGCAGCGTGCGGCGGATGCCCGGGCGTCGCGATCCAATGCACTGGCCATCGAGGTGGTTCCGGGCATACCGGCCCTGTGCGCCGGGGCCGCGTTGCTGGGCGCGCCGCTGATGCACGATTTTGCCGCCGTCAGCCTGAGCGACTTGCTGACGCCCTGGCCGGTCATCGAAAAGCGTCTCCACGCCGCGGCCCAGGCCGACTTCGTCATGGTGATCTACAATCCAAAAAGCAAAAAACGTCACTGGCAACTGCAGAAGGCGCAGCAGATCGCGCTGGCTTACCGCGGCGGCGATACCCCGGTGGGAATTGTCACCGGCGCCATGCGCGACCATCAGCGCATCGGGATCACCTCTCTGGCCCGGCTGCATACCGCCGAGGTGAATATGCAAACCACCGTATTCATCGGCAACAGCACCACCGCACAGTATGGCGATTTTTTGTATACGCTGAGAGGGTATGGGGATAAGTATGGGTTCTAATGGATGATGAACTCGTAAAAAGTCGCCCAAAAGCAATGGTTTAAAATACCATGAAGGTTAAAACCGGTGATCTCTAACCGATCACTGATCACCATACAGCGGGTGTTTTGAGGATTAAACGTTTTGCCCCGCGCTCCAGTCCCGCCGATCTTTGGCGGGGGAGTTTGGGTTCGAGGGGAGGTTTTGAAACCACGATCCGGAAGTGGTTTCAAAATCTTCAATCGAGCCCAAGATCAAGGCGGGGAAAATACGTTTACCCGGAGGAATACATCGGGTATTTCGAGGACTAAACGTTTTTCCCCAACGCCGAGTTTGGGTTCGAGGGGAGGTTTTGAAACCACTTCCTAACCAATTTGCCGACGATTACCATCAGAACAATTCCAATCATGGGAATTACGATCGTTCTGGCCGGTCAGACATCGCCTTCGATGGGCAGGAAGGTCGCCAGGTCTTCGATGGTGTTGATGGTCATTGCATTCGCTCCATTTCACGTTTGGCAGGGTTGAAGCACGTATAACAAACCCTAAGACGCCATGATATCAAGTCAATCGCTTTTCTGATTCTCGCACTTGATCCAACAGCTCTTTTATGTCCTGAATTCAATCGGCTATAGCCTCTATTCTGCCGGGAGTTCGATGCGAGCGCCGATTGTCTGGTATAATCCAGGACGCCACTGGATGGGGACTTTGTGCTATTGAGACGGCCATCCTCCAATAATTAATCTAGAGAAGAACCCAACATAAAGAGATGGCGGGTGCCACCGACGGGTGACGGTTGGCACCGGCAAGAATTGCCGGTGGCCGAAGGCCAGGAGGTCTTCATAAAAGAGGTGCTATCGGATCACCAACTATCTGCCCGGGTACCGACAGTTTCTGCCAATTTCGCTCAAGTTGGTTGATATCAAACCGTTTGGTCAATTCCTCCTCTTGTTGCTGCGCAACCCAGGCAACAAGTTGCCTGAACCGGCAACAAGTTGCCTGGACCACCCTCTAAATAGCTATCGCCGTTTCCGTTCCGCTCTGGCCTTCGCTTCGAGATCCTCACAGATCTGTACCTCTTTTGTATAAACGAGCGTCTTTGCCAACGCACTGACACCACTGACATACCGGCAATGGACATATCCGGCATTTTCAGCTCTGGATTGAAGCCAAGACGACATGACGAATCCTGCAATAAGGAGGGCAAAAATAAACCCCATGATGCTGTAGTTGACGGGCTTCTTGTATTTTTCAATCCTTTTAATAAAATCGGGACAAAGCTGCTCCATAACGATAAGAAGGTGCATGAGAGGGAATCCAATCCCTACAACAAAAAAACCATCCCTGTTGCCAAAACGTATGATATCAACTTGATTTTTTATTTCCATCAATGTCTGTTTGAAGTCATCGTAGAGTATCCAAAGAAACACAATACAGAAAAGATCAAAAAAGAGACAGACTACGTGCCGAAGCTTATTATTCATTTTGCTTTTAACCCTTTGATGCCACGATCTGAATGGGAACTGAAAATCAATAGCCACACGGTTGGCACCGGCAAGAATTGCCGGTGGCCGAAGGCCAGGAGGTCTTCATAAAAGAGGTGCTATCGGAACACACATTATCTGTCCGGGCATCGACAGTTTCTGCCGATTTCGCTCAAGTTGGTTGATATCAAACCGTTTGGTTAATTCCTCCTCTTGTTGCTGAGCAACCAAGGCAACAGGTTGACTGGGCCGCCCGCCGAATCTAAAAGCTATCGCCGTTTCCGTTCTGCTCTGGCCTTCGCTACGAGATCCTCGCAAATCTGTACCTCTTTGGTATATACGAGCTCCTTTGCCAAAGCACTGACACCGCTGACATACCGGCAATGCACATACCCGGCATTTTCCGCCCTGGATTGAAGCCAAGACGAAATGGCGAATCCTGCGATCAGCAGGGCGACAACAAATCCCATAATGCTATAGTTGACGGGCTTCTTGTATCTTTCAACCCTTTTAATGAAATCAGGGAAAAGTTGCTCTGAAGCGATAAGCAGATGCATAAGAGGGATTCCAGGCCCAACAATGAAAAAACCAGCCCTGTTACTAAACCGTAGGATATCAACATGATTATTTATTTCCATTAACGCCTGGCTTATTTGATTGTAGCCAATCCAAAGTAACCAGATACCAAAAAAATCAAAGCAGAGAAGGCCTATGTGTCTGAGCTTGTCATTCATATAATTTGTTTCCTCTAAAGAACTGATCTAAGTGTGATTTGATAATCATCGTACTATGGAACCCCAGCCTCCCGTGCCAAATCCGCCTGACCTAAGAATATTCCAGAATCCTTGACCTGCTGCCGTGGAGATTTTTTCTGCCTCAACTGGTAATTCTTTCAGGTGCGCTATCAGTTTTTCAGTTAATTTGTATTTTAAATCAAGGTATTCTAAGGCGAAGCCTACGCCAACACTAATTAATATGGCCAATCCTATTGGCGGGCATACATAGAATGAATAACCTCCGGTAGACAATATACCTCCTATCGCCCCAATCAATGAAGCTGTGCCCACCTTGAGCAAATCCGCCCCGACACTACCGGTTAATTCATACCAGGCTGATCGATCTGTCAAATAGCATTCATATACGCTGAGCGGCACAGTGAGACCAATGGTGATGATGCCCCCTTTGGTGGCCATTTTCGTGATGCCCATTGCCCCGATGGCCATATTGATGATTTTGGCGTTTCTGGCTGAGTAGAGGGATGCGGTAAAAATTTGTCTGGTGCCCGCATAACCGGAAAAGGCGATATACTGGCGGCCCTTGATCACCTTTGGGATGGCTTTGCCATGGATGCCCAGGTCCTTGGCCACGCGGGCAAGGGTGATGGTGTCGAAAAAGGGTGACACATAAGGCGAAAAACATTTTTTGGTCAACGTGATCGCCTCGAGCCGGTCCATTGAATTCAAGGATTCAAGGTCCGGAAGGGAAATCTTTTTCAACGTGCCGTGGCCGTGGCAGGAAATTGTCGAGTATTCAGGGGCGGGGGCAATACGGGTGATGGTTTGACCGGCCTTGTTTCGGATGGAAACATGGCAGGGCATTAATTCGCTCGTGTCGCAGTTCGGGCGTGAACAGCGCAGCTCTGTCGGCACCGCGCACAGATCCTTGCAACGTCCGGAAGAGCTTCTCTTTTTATACAGCCAGGCAGCCAGCAATTCTTCGGTTTCGGTGATGAAAATTTCGCTCTGGTTATTGTTAGGGCTCGTTCTCAGATCTTGTTCGTTGTCCATAGTCCTCTCCTTGTTTAGTAAAATTAAACAATTCAGGGTTCAGGCGCATGGATAAAGATCAGGCGCAGCTTGCAAGGCCGGCCTTGGTGTGGTGAAAGTTGTGCGTATCGATAATTTAATTTCGTGTAAGAACGAAAAGGATGCCCGATTTGCTTTATTGGGCACTCAAACGCGTGCTGTTAAGGCGTTGATGGCACGTACACGCTACAAAGCATATGGTGCAGTTCTTGTCAAATAAAATAGGTCAGGCCTGAGTGATTTACATCGTACTTGATCCTACAGCTCCTTTATGCCATGAATTCAATTCGCTCAAGTCCTCCTGATTGCCGGGAATTCGATGCCTACAATTGAGACTATCCTTTTCAACCGCTAATCTGGAGAGGAACCTGAAAGGAAGAGATGGCTAGAATGAAAAACCAATATAGAAATCTCGTCGTATGGGCTGCTCGGAAGGCCGGCGGCCTTTTGCTGGTCCTGCTAGTTTCGCTTTTCTTAGGCCTGCCGCCGGTCGTTGCCGTGGACGCAGCCAAGCCGCCGGCCCCGGAAGGGGCCAACGCCACCGGAACCGATGCCACCGCCCCGGCGGAGCCGCTGCGTCCGGTAGATACAGAGAGCATCGACAAAGCCGCTGAAAAAGTCGGCAAAGGGATCGAGCGGTTTAGCGAGGTGGCGGCCGGGTATCTGGGCGATTGGGTCAAGCACCCAACCGTGGCCGGAATCTCCTGGATCAAGTTGCTTGTCTGCCTGTTGCTGCTCTTGGTGGTGATGATCATCGAGCGGCTTTTCCGGTGGGGCCTGCAGCGCAAAATCGAAGCGATTCCCTTCAGGGAGGGTGTGATTTCGTGGCTGCGGCTTTTTCTCAACGCCATTGTCAAACCGCTGAGCCTTTTTATCTACGTCTACGGCATTTACGCCGCTCTGTCGCCGTTGTACGGCCATTTCGAAGCGGCGGACGGATCCAACCTGGTCCTGCTGGTGGTCAAGCGGTCCGCCGACATCGGCGGCACCGTGGCCCTGTTTTGGTTTTTCTATCAACTGGTGGTGCTGCTCGATGCGCGGCTGGTCAAGTGGGCCGACGGTACGGATAGCAATGTCGATAACATGCTGGTGCCCCTGCTTGGCAAGACCCTGCGGATCTTCATCGTAATCATCGGCATTATGATGGTGCTTCAAAATTTAACGGGGATTAAAATCGGACCCTTGCTGGCCTCGCTGGGCATCGGCGGTCTGGCCGTGGCCCTGGCGGCCAAGGACTCCATCGCCAATTTCTTCGGCACGTTGACCATTTTGTTTGACAAACCGTTTCAGGTGGGGGATCGGATCGTGATCAATGCCTTTGACGGCACCGTTGAAAATGTGGGATTTCGCAGCACCCGCATTCGCCTGCTCAACGGGCACCTGGTTTCAATACCCAATGAAAAGGTGGTCAACTCGGAGGTCGAGAATGTCGGTCGCCGTCCCAACATCCGATGGCTGACGCAAATCGGAATTACTTATGACACCCCGCCCGATAAAGTGCAGGAGGCGGTTGAGATCCTGAGGGAGATTCTAAAAGACCACGAGGGCATGGACCCCGAATTTCCGCCGCGGGTCCATTTTAACGGCTTCAATGACTGGAGCCTGAACATTACTGTCGTGGCATGGTACCACCCGCCGGAGTATTGGGATTTCCAGGCCTGGCTGCAGCGGACATGCATCGATATCCTGACCCGTTTCGAAACGGCAGGGATCGATTTTGCATTCCCGTCCCAAACCCTCTATCTGGCCAACGAAGACAAACGCCAGCTTAAGTTGCAGCTGCTGCAAGGAAACCAAGCCAAATCCGATAGCCTGTAAAAAAGAGCCGCTCAAAAAGAGCGGCTCTTGATCAGACGATGGTACGGGTGTATGGGGTGCTTATGATTCCTGTGCCGGCGGCTGGCGAAGATGCGCCACTTCCCAGTCTTCCACGGGCTCGTCTTTTTCGACCTCTTCCCAGCCGGTGATCATGGCCTTGATGTGGGCGAGGATGCTGTGGCCGGTGGTGGTCATATACAGGTGTGTCACCAGGAAGGTCAGGATGGCAAAGGCCCCCAGGGTGTGCAGGATCGCCAATACCGTCAGCGAGAGGCCTCCGATACCCCAGGCTTCCCAGGAGTTGTATCCCCAGTAGAGAAAACCGGTGATCATTTGGAAGGGCAGTAAAAATGCCGCCAGAGACAGATAGGCCAGGCGTTGCAGGGGGTTGTGCTTGGCCTCTTTCCTTTTGGGTACGGGATGGGCTTCCCCCTTGAAGATGCCCCAGCTGTAATAACGCACCACCGCGACGATCTTTTTGGTGGTGGGCGTATACTGCCGCCATTCGCCGGTGGTGAAGATCCAGAAGACGAAGAATGCAAAGGCGATCAGCCAGGAGAGACCCAAAAAGTTATGCACCGTTACGGCGGTGTGAAAGCCGAACAGGGTGAACCCCTGGTGGATTTCAAAACCGGTCAGCAGCAGTACGATGATCAGCAGGGCCTGGAGCCAGTGCCAAAGCCGTTCATATCGTGAGTAGAGGTAAATAACGATCTTGTTTTTCAACATTGTCAGGCCTCCTTGCTGCCGTTGGTGAAGATGCGTCCCAGGCCGTGCAGGCCGACGCCCAGCACGGCGCCGATAACCGCAATCCAGCCCAGAATGTCAAGCATGCCAAGGTGGTCCCGACCCGGCATATAGACACCGGAGATGCCGGCCAACCGGCCTTCATCGCGCATGTGACACTCGCTGCACGACACCACGTTGTCTTTGGGGGCCACCATGTGGGTGGTGGGGAAGTAATAGGTGGAATCGACAAAGTCGAACTGGCCGGAAAAGGGCACCTCCATGGCCTGCATGCCTCTATCGATCGCGTCGATCCAATCCAGGGTGGCCCAGTACCCGTGCTTTCCGGACAACAGGGGGGCCACCAGGTTTTTGTTCACCTTGTCGTAGGGCTGGACGCTGCGGTGGATTTTAAAGGGAAAGATTCGTGAATAGGGATCGTCCGCCGAACCGACAGGTCCCGACACGGTTACCGCCTGTGCCGGGTCGATGGTGTCCTTGACGGTCATGGTATCCATAGCGCCGTTGAACCAGGCATACTCGGGTATGACGTGTTTGTCCCAGGTCATCTGGCCCTTGATGCTCATATAGTCGATGGTGCCCAGGGGGCCTTTTTCTTTGTACTTCTTGCCGTCCTTGAGCTTGCCCGATTTGGACCAGTCCCACGACATCTTGGTGGGCAGCACACGGGCAAATTCGGGGATGTGGCAGCTCTGGCAGGCCACCTTGTCGGTGTGGTCGTTGGCTTTATGCCCTTTTTCGTGCGGCGTGCTGCCGTGACACGACTCGCAGGTGATTTTGGCGGTCAGGTCGTCTTCGATCAGGCTCCGGCGTTCGGTGTAGGCCGGTTTGGAGTAAATGCGGCCGGCCACATGATGCTGAACCGTTGTGTGGCAGCGCGTGCAATCGAAGTTCTGGCCATCCACACCCATGTGCACGTCGAGCTTTTTGTTGGGTTTGGTCAGGGAGGTGTCGAGGTCGCCGTGCTTGACGCCGTCGCCGCCGCCGCCCTTGAAGTGGCACTCACCGCAGTTCTGTCGCGTGGGCCGTCCGATGCTTTGGGCGGCCGCCTGGATTTCGCCCTGCAGTTCCGCCGCGATCTCGCGTTCGTCCGGGTCGTCCGAAGCGGCAAAGGCCTGGTAGTCTGCAAAAGCTTCTTCCCAATTGATCTTTTTCCTGCTGTGACACAGCAGGCAGTTGACGCCCTCTTGCTTTGCCTTCCAGCCGGTATGGCAGGATGAGCAGCCCTTGTCCTGCATCTTGTTGGTGGCGATGCAGAAGTTGTTCAGCGAGTCACCCGCTTTGCCCAACTGCTTACCCGATGCATCGGTGTGACCGATCCAGGTCCAGTGGATGGTTTGCTTGAACTGGGCTTCGGCTTCCGAATGGCACGACAGGCAGGCCTGGGTGATCTCTTGGCCGCGGGTGAAGTTTTTTTTCAGGGCCGGGTGTTTGCTGTGGTCGGATGTGGTCCATGGCTTCTGGACCTTGGTGGCCTGTTGGGCCATGGTGCGCCCGGGCGCCTGGTCGTCCGGACCGGCTGGAGCCGCAGCCCAGGCCGGTGAGAGCATGATACCGAAGCAGATCGCGGCTGCGACAATCCGTGCCGCGTAAATGAACCGTGGCGATGGTGTCATAGTACTGTCCCCATTTTTCGAGGCGGTCGGTGAACCACCTCTTTTGTTTTTTACTACCGTTCATTATGTTGGAGCGGCCATCAACCGCGACCAACGGTTGCGGGCAAGGTTTCCGGGGCCGCCGGAAACCTTGCTCGTCTTGTGTCACTCGAGCGTCGCTATCAGATCGGTTTTTTCAATTCGAAACTGCCGTCCTTGTGTACGGTCATTTCAGCGTCCAGATAGAAGACGTTTTTCATTTCAGGTCTCACATCCTGAACCATGTAGTAGGATTCGCCGCTTCGCGCGCCGGTGCCGCAGATAAACACAACGGGTTTGTCCAGGGGCAGGGTCTTGATCTTGGCTTCAAGTTCATCCACCGGGATGTTTACGGCGCTTTTGAGGCTGCCGGTTTCAAACTCATCCTTGTCGCGGACATCGATCAGCATGATGCTTCCAGGGTTTTTGGCCATGATCTTCTTGAAGGTGTCGATGTCGATGCTGCCCTCTTCCTGGCCCGCCTTGACTTTGACGGGAGCGGCCGCGGCCACGGTTTCTTTCCAGGCCGGATAGCCGGCCGAGAAGACTTTGACGTTGGTGTGTCCCAGCGCAATGGCTTTGGCGGCTGATTTGTGGCTCAGCTTGCATTTAAAACCGCCGCAGTAAAATACCAGCAGCTTGTTCTTGTCTTTGGGCAACGTGTTCTTGAGCTTGTTGAACTGGCTGTCGGGAATGGAGATGGCTCCGGGAAGATGGCCTTTGTCATACTTTTTGCGCTTGGGGCGGGAGTCCACAATTACCATATCGGTCTTGCCGGCGATTTGCTTTTTCATGTAGTCGGCCGAGACAGACGCGTAATTGCCTTTGGCTTTCATCCAGGACGGAAACCCAGTTTCAAAGACCTTGACATTGGTGTAGCCCATTTTTTCCGCCTTCCAGGCGGATTTGTGACTCAGCTTTCAGGTAGGCCCTCCGCAATAGAAGATCAGCAACGCAGTTTTGTCTTTGGGCAGCTTGTCGGTCATTTTGGCGAACTGGCTGTCCGGGATACTGACCGCCATGGGGATATGGCCTTTGTCGTATTTGGCGCGTTTGGGCCGGGCATCGATGAGCATCACGCCTTCGGCCATGGGGATTTTGACATTCTGTTTGACGAACGCAACATCCACGATGTCATGGAAACGCCAATCCGGTGCCTTGGTTTTCGCAGGTGCGGCTGGGGTGGAACACCCTGCCATGACCGCTGCAGCCAGGACGGCAATCAGCAATGCCGCCAGGTTCCGTTTTGCTTGCATAAGGCTCTCCTCTAAATAAATTGGTTCTTGGAACGATTTGCTTCGCATATGCATTATTTGCATTTGGCCGGTGTTGGCGAGTCGGATCCGTGGGCGTGCAGATAAGAGTAAATATCCAGCAGGTCTGTCTCGCTGAGTTGGTTCCACTCATCGGCGCAACCAAATTGGGCAAAATCCTTGCTCTTGAATACCTGTTCCCATTCAGCCATGGTTTTGTCGGACGGGCTGACGGGAGGTGTCTTGGATTCCACCGCACCGCGCTCGAAGCAGGCTTTGTAAACCTTGCGATAGGTATATTTGCCCTTGCGCTTGTTGCCGGGTTCCTCTGCGGCGGCGGCACCAATAAAGGTTACGGTCAGCAGTACCAGTACGAAGATGGTGATGGTTCGCTTGATCATGATTGTCTCCTTAAATTGTTAATTATATGGTCAACATTTATGTGCATCCGAGTACTAATATAGACTCTAAAATAATGTTTTTGGCAGGACTTGAGAGAAGAGGCTGCAGTATCATACCGCGACGACCGATTCCAAGGCCAAAAACAAAAAACATTATCTTAACGTCTATTATTGTTTACTGTCGTTTTGCAACCGATATGCCAAAGTCCATGGTATTATGTCATATATTATAACCATTTGTTATGTTTTAGTATTATGGCTTGAATCGGATTGCGCTGAGCGATGATTTCAGCTGCCTGGCTTAACAGGTTAACACATGGAGTTAACAGGTGATAACAGGTGAAGGAGCCATA
>JASFGJ010000088.1:0-10241 GCA_050123815.1 Desulfobacteraceae bacterium | reverse complement strand
GATCCACGACCAATGGATGATACCCTTGCGTTTCATCTCCTGTTCGTAGTCCAGCGCCTGTCGCTTGGAATTGAATTTGCCGATATAGACCCTGTAGCGCATCCCTTTGCCGCTTACTTTTTCACGTCGGATGAACGCATCGATACCGAGGGCCTTGAGCCGTGATTCCTCCTTGCGGGCCTGGTCAAGAGTATGAAATGAACCGACTTGAAGCGATGTCATATAGGGCCCGCGCGGTTTTTGCTTTTTTTTGCTGACGGTCTTGGGCGGCTTGCTTTTTGGGGATGCGGACTTGTTGGGTGTGCCGACGTCAGGCTGTTTCTTTTTTACATCTGTTTGAGCCGGCTTTGCTTTTTCGGGTTTTGCTTCGGCCGGTTTTTCCGGTGTCGTGACCTGGCCCTTGTCGGGCTCTTTCGGCGGCGTCGGGATCTTATAATATTTGACATCCGACCAGCCGGAAGTAGAGAAAAAGACGATAGACAATGCGACCACAATTGCAGCGGATTTCATATGCCACTCGATTCCTATTCGTAAGACAACTTGACGGTTCAGTTCGTTGAGAGACACAAATTACGATAGCATGTTCTGTGTCTTGAATAGTTTAGTACGATTCGCAGGCTTCATTAGCTGTGCGTTTGATGTTTCTCATCGCGTTCTCATCTTGCATCCGCAAAGGTGTCCGGCACCGTTACACAGATGGTGTCAGGCAACTGTCGGTGCAAGACATGTGCTTCATCTTGGTTGTTCAACGGATTGTTAATCGCAGTTTACTCTATTTTTATTGAAGATTCAAGCCTTTCGGGTCGCTAAAGTTGTGTTGACGATCATCATAAAGGAATACATGCCCAATTAACTCTACTATTGATAATTTGGCTGCCCTACTTTACATTCTAAGTGCAGACCATGCGGCGATAAGCGGAAAAAGGGAGCTCCAAATGAAACTGCATACAGCGCATACAGCACCAATCGCGCTGATCGTACTGATGCTTGTGGGCTGTGCATCTCAAACCTACCATAGCCAGGAACAATCGCTGATACATCAAAGCGTTCAGGCGCTGCTGCGAAACGATTGGGACCGGGCCGAGGTAGCTGCCGGCGTGGCGTTGGAAATCAATCCGGATAACGCGCAGGCCGTCTACATAATGGCGCTGGTACACGAACACTACGGGCAGAGCGCTGAAGCGAACGGCATGTACCGGCGCATTATCAAACTCAATACCGACGATAAGATTCCCACCGGCCTTGTTCGGCACGGGAGCGGGCAGCCACTAGCCAAAGTCGCTCGAAAAAAACTGGGATTATCGGCCGCTGCCGCTGCCAAAAAACAAAAAACGACCGTGGCGCCGATGGATAGCGACGGCGACGGCGTCATAAATACCGAAGACCGATGCGCCGAAACCCCTGCAGGCGCCAAAGTGGATCCAAGCGGCTGCTGGACGCTGCAGGGCCTGTTCAAATCCGGGAAATCGCAGATTCAACCCCAAGCGCTATCGAAGCTGGATGACGTGGTTGTGCTGCTGAAAGCCAATCCACTGATGCGCATTGAGATTCAAGGCCATACAGACAGCAGCGGAACGTACCGGCACAATTTGAGGCTCTCCAGAGTGCGTGCCCAGGCGGTGGTGCAATACTTGGGTCGTAAGGGCATCGCTGCGGAGCGCTTGACTGCCACGGGCTATGGGCCGAATCGCCCCAGAGGATCCAATGCCACCGCCGAAGGTCGAGCCAGGAACCGCCGGATCGAACTCCGTGTGCTCGACAAATAGTATTTGAAAAGGAGAGAGGATGGAATCCGAATCTAGCAATTTGGCTGAGATCATTTGGTTTGTGGCCGGTTTGGTCATGATTTTGTTGGAATTTACCCAGCCGGGCCTGGTTATCGTGTTTTTCGGTGTCGGGGCCTGGGTCGTATCACTGCTCGCCTATCTGGATATCCTGGAGACGCTCCGTTCGCAACTGTTGGTCTTTGGCGGTGTGTCGGTTGGATTGCTGCTGGCACTGCGCCGATGGGTCAAGGACAAGTTCTACGGCCACGTCGGCGCCAAACAGGACTTGACGCAGAACCTGGACGAGTTTACCGGCAAACAAGTGACAGTGCTTCAGGATGTGATTCCGGGTAAAGCCGGCGGCCAGGTGGAATTTAAAGGCACCTCATGGAGCGCCGTATCGGATCAGGAGGTCAGAAAAGGTGAAACCGCGGTGATCGCGGAGATGGACGGCCTGACCCTGGTTATTAAGAAATAACCCCGACCCTGGTTATTAAGAAATAACCCGACCCTGGTTATTAAGAAATAACCTGACCCTGGTTATCAAAAAACAAAAGGAGGGATTGATATGCTGCCCAACTTCGGATTGATCGTTGCCATTGGTATCGTCATTTTTCTTGTCGTCGCTATCGTCAAGACGGCGCGGATCGTTCCCCAGAAAACTACTTTTATCATCGAGCGACTCGGCAAATATGCCAAAACATTGGATGCGGGATTTCATATCCTTGTCCCGTTTCTGGACCGTGTCGCATACAAGCATTCGCTCAAGGAAGTGGCCGTGGATGTCGAATCCCAGACCTGTATCACAAAAGACAATATCTCGGTGGAGGTTGACGGGGTTCTCTATATGCAGGTCATCGATCCGGTCAAGGCCAGCTACGGCATCGACAATTACATGTTTGCCTCGTCGCAGTTGGCCCAGACCACGATGCGTTCCGAAATCGGCAAGCTCGATCTGGATCGAACCTTCGAAGAGCGCGAAGCCATCAACAGCGCCATTATTCAGGCGGTCGATAAGGCATCGGATCCCTGGGGCATAAAAATCACACGCTATGAGATCAAGAACATCACGCCACCCAAGAGCGTCAAGGATGCCCTGGAGAAGCAGATGCGCGCGGAGCGTGAAAAACGTGCCGCCATTGCGGAATCGGAAGGCGAGCGCCAAGCCGTTATCAACGTGGCCGAAGGTGAAAAACAGGAGGCCATCGCAAAATCGGAAGGCGAGAAACAAAAGCGCATCAACGAGGCCGAAGGCCGGGCCAAGGAGATCATGCTGGTGGCCAAAGCCACCTCCGAGGGCATCAAGATGATCGCTTCGTCCATCGAGCAACCCGGCGGCAGTCAGGCGGTCAATCTGCGGGTGGCCGAACAATATATCAAAGAATTCGGAAATCTGGCGAAGATCAACAACACCATGATCATTCCCCAGTCCCTGTCCGATGTTTCGGGGTTGATCGCCACTGCCACCAGCGTCATCGAAAACCTGAAAACGGGAAAAAATAAAAAAGAAGCAAAAGAAGGTGGGGATTTGTCGGATCTTTCGCTTTAATTCTTTCTTGCGCTTGACGAGTTTAAGAGATAATACGGTTGAGCCGGTAACCGGTTAGTGCTGCCATTGCTGGCGGGGTTCTTTTACTTTAGCTCGAAGCGCTCGATGTCTGCTTTTGTTTTCAGCTGGTCCACCACCTGGCGCAGATGGGTGTCCAGTCGCTTTTTTTGGAACCTGGACTTGAGTATGGGGGCGGCTTCTTCGAGGGTTTCTCTGCCGGCCGGCTTGCGGTCGTAGACTTTAATCAGATGATAGCCGAACTGGGTGGTGACAACCTTGCTTATCTCACCCGGCCTTAAAGCAAATGCGGCGGTTTCAAACGTCGGCGCCATCTGGGCGTATCCGAAATAGCCCAGATCTCCGCCATTGGTTTTGCTCGGCCCTTCGGAGTACTTTTTGGCCATCTCGGCAAAATCCGCACCGGCTTCGATTTTGGCGCGGATATTGACGAGTTTTTCCTTGGCTTTGCGCCTGGTCTCCTTATCCGCCCAGGGGCTGACCTTGATCAGGATGTGCGCAGCGTGCACCAGTACGTCGTGTTCGAATTCATTGGGGTTGGCCTCGTAATATGCCTTGACTTCTTCATCCGTAACGGTCGCTTTGGGCGCCACATGGTCTTCCACGAATTTTTGGGCGCCCAGAGTTCGTCGGATTCGCATTTTGATGTCGGCATCGGTCAGGCCGGCCGCTTTGATGGATTTTTCATAATCGTCCGTTGACGGATATTGGGCCACCCTGGCCTGGTAATAGGACTCCACCTCACCCTCATCGATCCGTATGCCTTTGGCTTGACTGTGCTGATACAGCAGCCTCAGGTTGATCAGCGATTCCAGGATCTCATCCTTCAGCTGCTCATACATCAAGCCGTCCACAAGCTGGCCGGCTTCGTGAAAGCGCGTATAGGTACTGTCCAGTTCCTGTTTGAACTCCGTATATTTGATGGGCGACCCATTGACCTTTGCTACGATATCATCTTCGGCGGAGTCGGCCGATTTGATGATAGCGTCTGTGGCGCACGAATGGAACGAGACGGCGCACACGATTGTGAAGAAGATATGAAACAATGTGTTGCGCATGCGCCGCCTCCTGGGTTTTTCTTATTTATTTGCTTGCGTAGTTTTGGGCCAGGTACTGGTAAGCGATGTCCACAATCAGGTCCGGCAGCGCTTTGTCGGTCGCGCCGACGGTCCAGCCGCCCTTCATTCCGCTTGCGGTTCTGTCAATGCGTGCTGCGCCGATTTTGTTGCCGGTTTCCTCTTCAGCCAGGATCAGGTCCATATCGATTTTGGAGTCGCCGGCCATGCCGCCCACCCAGAAACGCGCACCCGCGCTGACGATATAAAGCGATTGCAGCTTCGGCGTGATGACCAAGGTGCCTTTGGCGTCAGGCGTCGTCTTTTGTCCGCGCCAACTTTCCAGCAGGGGGGAAAGACGGGCGTTTAGTTTGGCTTCCAAATCCTTGGCCGCTTTTAATTTTTTCTCGTCATCGGTGATTTCTTCGGTTATCTCCATATTTGCCAGCTTGAAATTGGTGTAGCTGCACAAGGGCTTCATGGGCGGCATGATTCGAGAGGCATGCTGTTGTATGACTTCTTCGCGGGTCATTCTGTTTTTTGGGGTGCAGCCAAACAACAGCGCAACGACAATCAATCCAGCAACAATCCAAGTCAGCTTCGATCTCATTTGTCCTCCTTGTATATCACAAGTTAATGAATTCCTTCCTTCCTCAAAGATATTAAATTAATCCAGGCGGCTGTGAGGTGTCAAGCCTGCTGTTCCAATCATTTTCGTGTCCGGGATCTCGACATGCATATCGATATACCTTTAAAGACCGGATCGAGGGCGGCCACGCCTTTTGCATTGTGGGATATTCCGAGCAGGGATTCATTATTCAAAATTCGTGGGGTGACGATTGGGGCGGCCTGACCCTCGGCAGAGAACGCTATCCGGGGCTGGCCATTTGGAAATACGCCGATTTCGATCGCAACTACTGGGACGGCTGGGTGGCCCGTATGGCGCTTGCGGTCGAATCGCTCGAGGCGCTGTCCGGTGGACGGATCAGCGAAGGGCCGGGGGGCGCCGAGCGGGTGGAAAAGGGGCCTCGGCGCCACGAAATAGCGCCCTATTACATTCACATCGACGACGGCCGATTTGCTCCCAGGGGCGACTATCCATCCTCGGTGGAAGAGACCCGGTAACTGGTGCGCGAAGCGGTTGAGCAGAGCGCCGGCGACGGCAGACGGCCGCCCGGCCATATTCTGCTGTATGCGCACGGTGGCTTGAATACTGTCAAAAGTCTGGTGCACTACTTTCTCGACGACGATACCGAACAAAATGACAATGTGGGCCTGGTCTACCGCAAATCCCTGCTCTATTTGGTTTCCAGGGCCTTTCAAGACAAATCCGAGGTGGTCCCGCTGGTGGGCATGCAAAACCATTGGCGGGGACAAACCCATGCCCGCGTGACCAGCTTCAACACGCGCGACAACCCGGACCGCACCGGCAGCCGCACCCACGGAGGATTTGACAATGACCTGACGACCATGAACCAAATCCTCAAGGTCATCCTGCGAGGGAACCCGGACTGTCCCTTTGCCAAAGCGGATCTGGAGGGCTATTAGATCGCCATTGAAATACCGCTCCAAAGGATTTTTGCAAGCCTTCGATCAGTGTACGCCAACGGTGAGTACCCGGCGTTTGATGGGAATCGGTGCGGCGCTGCTTTACAAACCTTGTGTGTGTGATAATAATTGTTTTTAATCAAATTCTGCAGATCTGAGGTTTTTGGCATCCAATGAAACGCTCCATATATCCATTTAGCGCCATCGTCGGTCAGGAAAAGTTGAAGACCGCCTTGTTGCTCAACGCCGTTGATCCGAGTATTGGCGGCGTGTTGATCAGCGGCCACAAGGGCACCGGAAAAACAACGGCTGTAAGGGCCCTGGCCCATATCCTGCCCCCCATCGAGGCGGTGCAGGCGTGTTCGTATCACTGTCCTGCCGATAACCCAGGGATCATGTGCGACGAGTGTCTGCAAAAGCTCGACAGCGGCCGGCCGTTGCCGACGGCTGAGCGCAGCATGCCTCTGGTCGAGCTGCCGCTGAGCGCCACCGAGGACCGCGTGGCCGGAACGTTGCACGTGGAGCACGCGCTGACGACCGGCCGCCGCAAATTCGAACCGGGACTGATGGCCGCCGCCAATCGCGGGATCTTGTATGTGGACGAAGTAAACCTGCTGGACGACCACCTGGTGGATATCCTGCTGGATGCTGCGGCGACCGGTATTAATATCGTTGAACGCGAAGGCATCTCATATACTCATCCCGCCGGGTTTATACTGGTGGGCACCATGAATCCGGAAGAGGGGGACCTGCGGCCTCAGTTTCTGGACCGTTTCGGGCTGAGCCTGACCGTGAGCAGCCTGACCGACAACGAGATGCGAGAGGCCGTGGCCCGGCGGCGGATTGCCTTTGACCGAAATCCCGAGGGCTTTGCGGATCTGTGGGTGGAATCGCAGGCGCTGCTGGCCCGGCAGGTCACCCATGCGCGTGCCAACCTGGGGCAGGTGAAAGTGCCGGCCGAAATGGTCCGCTTTGCTGTCGATCTGTCGACCCGAGCCAAGGCCCAGGGACACCGCTCGGACATCGTGATGATTAAAACCGCAACGGCGTTGGCCGCCATGCTTGAAAGTTCCGTGGTGCAAAGGTCTCACATGGCCGAGGCCGCACGGCTGGTCCTGCCCCACCGCATGACCACCGTTGCCCTGGCCACGCCCGAATCGTTGCAAAAGATCCTCGAGCAGTTGCTGGCCGACGCCGTGAAAGAGGCATCGGCATCGCAGTGCGATCCGGATACGGAGACAACCGAGGCGCCCGAACCGATGGAATTTGAAGATTGGGATGATATCTCCACCGAAGTTCCGGGATCCTGGGCAGCGTCCAATACCGATATGATCTTTTCTTTCCTTGAACAGAAAAAAAAACTGTTTTCGAAGCCGATGAGCTCGTCTGTGTAGAAGATATCGATCTGGAAGCGTTTAAACTGCAGGGTGTTTCCATCGGCAAGCGCGCCGAAAGCAAAACAACCGCCAAGTCGGGGCGATACGTCAAAGCGACGCGCGTGCGGGAAAACGACCGCCATTTCGATATTGCCGTGGATGCCACGTTGCGTGCGGCAATGGTTCGGCAGGGGGCCACGGCAGCCGCGGATGGCGTTGTGATCGCCCCGCAAGATTTCCGGAAAAAGCATTTCAACCGGCCCGAAATTACCTTGATCGTGTTTGTGGTGGATGGCTCGGACTCCATGGGGCAGGGGACCTTTGTGCGCATGAAAGCGGCCAAAGGCGCAGCTCTGGCGCTGCTGACCAAAGCGCGGCTGCGGCGGCACCGCATCGCTATGGTGGAATTTCGCGGTCCGTCGGCTCAGATCGTGCTGCCGCCGACGGCCAGTCTGGCCCTGGCCCAGCGGCAGCTAAACTCCCTGCCCACGGGCGGCGCCACACCCTTCGCCCACGGGCTGATGACGGCCTGGCAGATGATCCGGACCGAGCGGCTCAAAAACCCGACCATCAAACCACTGATGGTGGTCTTGTCGGACGGGGAGGCCAATGTGCCCTATCAATCCGACCGGAACGGGATCGATGTTATGCAAGAGCTGCACCTGATTGCCGACAGGATCGGCCGGGATCGCATCCACTCGATTCTGATCGACACCCTGCCGCGCTGGGAGGCGAACCATCAGATGCGCCATATCGCCCAATGGATGGGCGGAGCGTATCACCACGTCGATCGGCTGGGAGCGGCAACGGTGGTTGACGCCATCCACGGGATCGTCACGGGGCCTTAGGGTCCGCGCAAAGATAACGTCACATGAACCCCAAGACGCCGGGAAGTGGCGTTTGAAAGTTGATGAAATGTTTATCAGCGCTCTGGAGCTTTTTAAAATCGGGATCGGTCCATCGAGTTCTCACACCATGGGGCCTATGGTGGCCGCCAATGATTTTATCGGCCGGGCAGGAGAGATCGCCAGGCAGCGCGGGCAGGACCGCCCCTGCCGGCTGCGGTGCACCCTCAAGGGCTCGCTGGCCTATACGGGAAAGGGGCATGCGACGGATCGCGCCGTGGTGATAGGTCTGCACGGCCATGCACCTGAAACCGTCGCCCGTCGGGATGTCGACGCTCTGGCGGATCAGGTGATGGGGCGGCGGGTGATCACCGTTGAACCCGACCATGCCATCGCTTTTTCTGCGGGCGACGATATTATTTTTGATCGCGGAGAACCCCTGCCGCAACATCCCAATGGCATGATATTCGAGCTGGTGTCAACAAGGGGGCGGGCGCTCTTTTCCGAAACCTATTTTTCGATTGGCGGCGGGTTTATCTGCACACTTGCCAATGTCGACGCGGTGGTTGCGCCGCTCAAAATGGAGCCGGCCGAGGGCTGTAAATATCCGTTTGATTCAGCGCAGTCGATGCTTCAAATGGCCGCAGAGAGCGGCCTGTCCATCGCAGCCATGAAACGGATCAACGAGTGCGAATACCGGTCGGCTGACGTCCTCGATCAGGGACTGGATGAGATCTGGCAATCGATGCGGCGCTGTGTGGATACCGGGCTGGCAAATGACGGCGTGCTGCCCGGCGGGCTCGACCTGCCGCGGCGGGCCAAAGGGCTGTACGATCAGCTCCTGGCATCCGACCAACCCATAAGCGTCAACGAATGGTTGTGCGCCTATGCGCTGGCCGTCAGCGAAGAAAACGCGGCCGGGCACATGGTGGTGACCGCTCCCACCAATGGCGCCGCGGGCGTCATACCGGCGGTGCTGTTCAACCTCGTCGCCCATGAAGCAAACCGGGCTGGAGATGTCGGAAAAATTCAAGGAGACCTCTTTGGGCGGGTTAGCCGTCAGCATATCCGAATGTTGAAAAGGGCGATTTATCCAAACCCTCCCACTGCCGCGCCGGCCACTGTGACATTGTCTACAAATATGCCCAGGTTCCGGGCGCTCCAATCAGAGACATACGCGATATATAGTTGCACGGTTTTACCGGTTTGCGAATTTACTTCTTTTACCAAGCCATACGGGTTATCCGATGTCAATCGGATACTGATCCAGATTTTGTAGTCTGAAGAGCGCTCATATAGACAGTTTTATCTTTGCAGACAACAGGCATTGCCATGAAAGGCCAAAATGTCAGGTCGGAATTATCGTAGTTGAAGATCTTCTAATGGAATCCATCGCTATAAGTAAAGTCGAAAGGTTCAACAAATCGATTGACATGCTGCAAAGATGCAGCTTTGTCTGTTCGATGACGGGCTGTTGTATCCACTGATCATGGAACCTTGTCATCGGGACGACCCAGTATTAGTATTGTTGATTGATGACTTTCGAAATTTCCCTTCACATACGCACCATAGGGTCCTGCCGATGGGATTTTGTTGCAAGACGATCAAACAGGATACAGAAGGAGGACACCGTCATGAAAACCGCTGAAGACATACTCAATGAAAAAAAGCGCGATATGGTCTGGGTGCAAGAGGATCAAACCGTTTCCGACGCCGTGCGGGTGATGGTGGACCACGCCATTGGAGCGGTGTTGATCAAAAAAGAGGGGCGCATGGTGGGGATCTTTTCCGAGCGCGACCTGCTGCGCAACACGGCGAACCCCGGCTTCGATCCGAAACTGGCGCGCGTGGGCGACTATATGAGCACGCCGTTGCACTGTGTATCGTTCGATACGCCATTGATCAAACTTTACGAGAAGTTTCTGGGGCTGTTTATCCGCCATATCCTGATCGAAAAAGGCGACCAACAGCTCGGCATGCTGTCCATCGGCGACGTTCTGCGCGCCAGCTTGCTGGAACAGGATAAGCAAATCAAGGAGTTGAACGCCATTGCCAGTTGGGAGTATTACGAAGACTGGGGGTGG
>JASFGJ010000087.1:0-10255 GCA_050123815.1 Desulfobacteraceae bacterium | reverse complement strand
TAAAGATATCGCAACGCAGGCGCGACCTATTCACTTGACTCCCATTTCCGGATCCCATCCCGACCACGGCATGACCGCCCAATTACTGCAGTAAACCAGTGCATTGTCTGCATCAACAGATATTAATGGGGGACCGAATTGATTGGCAACCAGACGGTGAACGCCGCCGAGAAGAGTGGGCCGCATATCCTGATTGTGGAAGACAACGTCATCAATCAACAAGTGACGGTAAAGATTCTCGACCAATATGGCTGCAAGACCCATGTGGTAACCAATGGCCGGGAGGCGGTCGACGCGTTGTGCCGCAATACTTTCGACGCTGTGCTCATGGACCTGCAAATGCCTGTAATGGACGGATTTGAAGCAACAAAGGCGATCCGGGATCCGTCCGGTGGTTGTCTCAACCCCCGGGTGCCCATCATCGCGTTGACGGCCAATTCACAGGAAGAGACACGTAAAAAATGCCTCAACGAAGGTATGGACGACTTTCTCACCAAGCCGGTCAGCCCCGACCTGTTGATGTGTACAATTCGCAAGTGCGTCGAGAAATTCGGCGAAAAGCGGCCTTGCTGCGATTTGGAGAAATACGCTTCAAAGGCTAAATCACTTGTTCCAGAGCCTTCAAACTCCGGGCACAGCCGACGACGACCATTTTGTCTCCGGCGGCGATCGGGGTGTCCGCCTTGGGGTTGAACAGCATCTGCCCATCGGGTTTGCAAATGCAGATGATCATCATGTCGTACTCTTTTCTTATCCCGGAATCGAGCAAGGTCAGGCCGTCGAACCGGGATCCTTGATGGACGAACAACTCTTCCATCTGAATATCGGTGGTTTCGTCGGCAAAGGCCATCTCTAAAAACTTTATTACCGTCGGTCGCAGGATGGCGTGGGCCATGCGCCTGGCTCCCAGATCGTAGGGGCTGATGACTTTGTCGGCACCGGCGGCCAGCAAGGTTTTTTTGGTGGTGTTCTGGCTGGCGCGCGCCACGATAAACAGGTCCGGGTTCAACTGCTTGGCAATCAGCACCAGAAACACATTATCCGCGTCTGTGGCAACTGCGGTAATGAGTCCTCTGGCCACATGCACGCCCGCCCTTTCGAGGACGGCCTCATCAGTGGCCTCACCCACCAGATACAGGACACCGTCCTCATCCATTTTTTGCACGCGATTCTGATTGCGCTCGATGACGACCACATCGATATATTTTTCTACTAGAAATTGCGCCAGCACACGGCCAATCCGTCCGTAGCCGCAAATGATATAGTGCCCCTTGAGCTTTTTAATCTGTGTGTCCAACTTGCGCCTCCCCAAGACAGTCCTGATGCTGCCTTCCACGAGAAACTGAATGATGTTTCCGGCGACATAAAGGAACAGACCGACCCCCAGCAGGATCAGAAGTACGGTAAATATCCGTCCCTCGAAACTAACGGCATGGACTTCGCTGTAGCCGACTGTGGCCAGGGTGATGATGGTCATGTAAAAGGCGTCCATAAATGACCAGTCTTCAATCAGCATATAACCGGCACTGCCCCCACCGATGAGGACAAGTGACAGGGCAACCGAAATCAGCGTTTGTCTAAGAGGGGTCACTGGGAAACCTCAACCTCGAACTCGAACGCCAGCCATCGGACCGAGGGTTTTTTGGTCGATCAATGCATCGATGGGCCAACCATCGACCATTTGCTGAAGCAATAAACTGCGGTGCTTTCAAAACGGCTCTTGAAAAGCCCACAGCGGCATCATACCCGCCAATGACGGTTGAATGCAAGCAGGCTTTTGCCTCCAGGGTGCGGTCCGGCTGCGGCCATTGGATTGACAGGCGTGGCATATTATGGTTTTTTATTAAGTAGCTCAGCCGTTCTTTTTATCACCGAACGATCCATCTGCTGCATCTTTTCCACCTGCAGCTGCTGTTCCATCTGCAGCTGCTGTTCCATCTGCACTGACTCGGCTAAGATCCTTTTTGCGGCCAAGGCATTCACCATCAATTATCACAGAGAGCCATTTCGGTTTTTACGCATAGCGCACCACCTGTAGCTATCGGCATCGAATGGCAAGGTGTGGGCGATACCTATATTGGGGGGGCCGTGCCGATGCGCTTGATGGGAAAAGGCAAGGAGGCGGCGGTTCAAGAGACTTTCTATACCACCAAAAAGGAGGAAAGGTGATGGCGGACAACACGGAAGCAATGGAAAAGAGTATCGACCCGGCCGTACAGCAGATGATCGCCGAGGCCGAAGCAAAAAATGTCAGCACTGTCTGGGATCGCTACGACGCCATGACCCCTCTATGCGGTTTCGGCGACACCGGCCTGTGCTGCCGACATTGCCTTCAGGGGCCGTGCCGCATCGATCCATTTGGCGAAGGCCCGCAAATCGGTATCTGCGGCGCCAGTGCCGATGTCATGGTGGCCCGGGGGCTGGATCGGGCCATTGCCGCCGGCACGGCCGCGCATTCGGGCCATGCCAAGCACCTTGCCCACACCATGAAGAAGATGGCCCTCGGCCAGACCGAAGCCTATACCATCAAGGCGGCGGATAAGCTAAAAGCCGTCGCCACCCGCCTCAACATCGCCACCGACGGGCGAGATGATCGGCAGATCGCTCTGGATGTGGCCGAGGCCGCCCTGGCCGATTTCCACGAAAAAGAGACGCCCGTCCTTTGGGCGGCCTCTGTGGTCAATCCGGAGCGGGCCAAGCTGCTCACAGACCTGAACCTTGTGCCCAAGGGCATCGACCATGAAATTTCGGAGATCATGCACCGCACCCTATACGGTGTGGATGCAGACCCGGTCAATCTGCTGCTGGGGGGGTTGCGCTGCGCGGTGGCCGACCTGGCCGGCTGCTATATGGGAACCGATCTGGCCGATATCCTGTTTGGGGTGCCGCAGCCCACGGTCAGTCAGGCCAACCTTGGGACGCTTAAGGCCGATGCCGTCAACATCGCGCTTCACGGTCACAACCCCGTACTGTCCGATATTCTGGTAACCGCGGCGGAAGCCAAGCAGGATGCCGCCGTCAGGGCCGGCGCCAGCGGCATCAACCTGGTGGGCATCTGTTGTACCGGCAACGAGGTGATGATGCGCCACGGCATACCGTCCTGCACCCACTCCGTCAGTCAGGAGATGGCCATCATGACCGGCGCCCTGGACGCCATGGTGGTGGACTACCAGTGCATCATGCCCTCGGTGGTCAATGTGGCCGAATGCACGGGAACCGAAATTATCACTACCATGGAGATCGGTAAAATCAGCGGGGCCACGCATGTTGAATTCTCCGAAGAACAAGCGGAGCCCAAAGCCTACGAGATCTTCGACCGGGCCATCGACAACTTCAATAAGCGCCGGAACAAACCCGTCAACATCCCCGACATCACCACCCCGGTAGTCGCCGGCTTTTCCGTGGAAGCCATCGTTGCGGCGCTGTCCAAACTGGACGCCGATACGCCCCTTAAGCCGGTGGTGGACAATATCAAGGCCGGCAACATCCGTGGCGTCTGCCTCTTTGCCGGATGCAACAATGTCAAAGTTCCCCAGGACCGGAACTTCACCATCATGGCGCGACGGCTGCTGCAGGAGAACGTGCTGGTGCTGGCCACCGGCTGCGGCGCCGGGGCCCTGATGCGACAGGGCTTCATGGATCCGGCCAATGTAGACGACCTGTGTGGGGATGGTATCAAAGCCGTACTGACAGCCATCGGGGAGGCCAACAACCTGGGCGGCCCGCTTCCGCCGGTGCTGCATCTGGGTTCCTGCGTGGACAACTCGCGGGCTGTGGCGCTGACCGTGGCCGTGGCCCAATACCTCGGGGTGGATACCGATAAGCTGCCGGTGGTGGCTTCGGCCGCCGAAGCGGTTTCCGAAAAAGCCATCTCCATCGGCGCCTATGCCGTTGCCGCCGGATTGCCCACCCATGTGGGGGTTATGCTGCCACTGATGGGCAGCCGCCTGGTGGCCGCCGTGCTTACCGAAAAGGTAAAGGACCTGACCGGCGGTTACTTCATCGTGGATCTCGATCCCGACAGCGCCGCGCAAAAGCTGCTGGCCGCCATCGACGAACGGCGCAAAGGACTGGGTTTGGAGTAGTCTGTGCTTGACCCTTCAATCATAAAAGGAGCCATCAAATGACTCAGCCGAAGGAAATCTTCGTACGGCTCGACCGCTGCATGGGCTGCCATAGCTGCAAATTGGCCTGCGCCGTCGAGCATTCGACCCACAAAAGCCTCTATTGCAGCATGTATGAAACCCCCCAGCCCAAACCGCGTATTTTTGTAGAATGGGTCAAACCGGAGCGTTCCGTGCCCATTGTATGCCGCCATTGCGAGGATGCCCCCTGTATGCATGCTTGCATTGCAGGCGCCATCAGCCGCAGCGAAGCGGGTGTGGTGGCCACCGATGCGGACAAATGCATCGGTTGCTGGACCTGTGTCATGGTCTGTCCTTACGGTGTGATCGGAAGGCATATGGAGCAACGCAAGGCCTACCGCTGCGACCGCTGCCCGGATCTCGACCAGCCGGTGTGCGTCAGCGCCTGCCCGACCCATGCGCTGGCGTTCCAAACGGTCAAGGACTACTCCGGCCAAAAGCGTAAGGAGGCGTCCCGTGAATTGATCAGCACACAGGAGGCGGATGGTGAATCCAATCGGTAAACGCTATGTCATTGTGGGTGCAAGCGCTGCGGGCATGGCGGCCGCGCAGACCATCCGGGATAACGACCCGTTCGGCACCATCAGCGTGTTGAGCGCCGAAGCGGATGCGCCCTATTTTCGTCCCATGATTCCGTTTATCATCAGCCGTGCCAAAACCGACCGGCAGATCTTTCTACAGGGAGAGGGACCTTACCGGGCTACCGGATACGATCTGCACCTGCAGACCCGGGCGGAGAAAATCGATCCTGCCGGACAGACGGTTATGATCGACACCGGCGAGGCGATCCCATACGACCGCCTGCTGATCGCCACCGGCAGCACGCCCTACATCCCACCGGACATCCTCGGATGCGATGCAGAAGGTGTCTTCGCCCTGCGAACCATCGACGATGCCCGCCGGGCCTCCCGGCGCGCCGAACAGACCGACCATGCCGTCATGCTGGGCGGCGGCCTGTTGAATCTCAAGGCGGCCTTCGCCCTTCTCGAACGCGGTCTGAAGGTCACATTGGTTGTCTATTCACCGGAAGTACTCAGCCAACTGATGGAGCCGCAGGACGCTCACCTGATCCGGGCAGCCCTTGACAATGCCGGCCTCGAGATACGGACCGGCTGCAGTGCCAGCAAGATCATCGGCAATGGCAGCGGTGTCTCGGGCCTCGTTCTGGACGACGGCTCTGAAATGGCCTGCCAGATGGTCTGTATCGGCAAAGGCGTACGCCCCAACGCAGATTGGGCCGCCGGCGCCCCTGTCGACGTCGACGGGGGTGTCGTGGTGGATCGGTTCACTGGAACCAGCGCCGCCAATATCTACGCCGCCGGGGACGTGGCCGTGACCTTCGATCCCATCACGGGCAACCGCATGGTCACCGGTTTGTGGACCAACGCCGCAGAAATGGGCCGCTGCGCCGGCGCCAACATGTCGGACAGACCCACCGCCTACGGCGGAACCTTCGGCATCCTCAACGCCACCCAGGTGGCCCGGATGCCGTTTGTCTCCATGGGCATCGTGCACACCGCCGGCACCAATTATGAAACCCACACCCGTTCCGGTCCCGATTACTACCGTAAACTAATCTTCTCCACCGAAGGCGACCGGTTGATCGGCGCGTTGTTCGTGGGAGATATCACCAATGCCGGGCTCTACCGGCTCGTCATAAAAGAGCGCATGGCGACCAACGACATCAAACGTCACCTGACCCATCACAAACTTCATTACGGGCACCTGCTTTGCCGTCATTCTCCGGAAAACGCCGGAGCATGATCCAGAGATTATCGGACCTCAGATTTGCTGGAATTGCCAGTATCTTAGTCGGTGCTCCAACCGTTGTGAGCAATTTCCATTTGCATCGTATTGCCCCCTTGCGATATCTTGAGCATCGGCATGATCTTTCGTAAATTCTGTTCATCGTTCATGCTTAACCGCCAATAGCAGTCAATGACTACGCAATGAGGACAGCCATGAAAAAACACATCCTGATGTTTCTTCTGTTAATGCCATCACTAATTTATGCTGAGCAGCCGCGGCTGAGACCTGAGGCATGGGGTCAACCAATTATCGGAACCCAACTTAAAAATATCTACCTTGTTGACAAGGGCATCTATCGTTCGGAACAGCCGGGGAGGGGAGATCTCGAAGCGATCAGGTCTCTCGGCATTAAAGAAGTACTGAACTTGAGAGAATTTCACAGCGACGATGACGACATAGCGGATAAACGTCTCGTGCTGCACAGAGTAAAAATGAGAACCGGAAACATTACAGAGCAACAAATAATCGAATCGCTGCGTATCATTAAGAACCGGCGGGGCCCCATATTGATCCACTGTTGGCACGGCTCGGATAGAACAGGTGTGATCATTGCCGCCTACCGGGTGATATTTAATCACTGGTCAAAATCAGATGCGTTGGATGAAATGGTCAATGGCGGTTATGGGTATCATGCAAAATTTTTTTCTGAATTGACCGGATTGGTCGAGAACATGAATGTCGAAAAAATCAAAAAAGCGCTCAACCAATAACCGGTCGAACCAACCACCCGCTGTGGCCGCCATTGCACCGGACTCGTTTAACCAATCCATCGGTGGAATGAACGGTATTTCCCGTCTTAACCAATTAGTAGCCCATGGCCGCCGATGTGCTTCGCCGTGGATCGGCGCCGCCATACATCGTCCCATCCTCACCGATCATGATGCTCTGGATAGCTCCCATGGCTGAATTTTCGGTAACGGTATGGCCCAAGCCCTCCAACAGCCGTACCGTATCCGGGCTGATCCCCTCCTCGATCCGGATCTCATCCGGCAACCATTGGTGATGAATCCGCGGTGCATTGACAGCGGCCTGAACATTAAGGCGATGATCGATCACATTCATGATGACCTGAAGGGTCGTGGTGATGATCCGGGAACCTCCGGGAGAACCGGCAACCAGAAAGTTCTTCCCATTTTTCAAAACAATAGTGGGGGACATGGAGGAAAGCATGCGCTTGTTGGGCTCGATCTTATTCGCTTCCCCGCCAATCAGTCCGTATGCATTGGGGACACCCGGTTTTGCAGAAAAGTCATCCATCTCATTATTGAGGAGAAATCCGCCCCCCGCTACAACGATGCCGGAGCCGTAGCTGAAGTTTATGGTGTAGGTGTTGGCCACGGCGTTGCCATGTTTGTCCACAATCGAAAAATGAGTGGTTTCATTGCTTTCAAATCCCACCGGATCACCGGGCAGAATCTCTTTGCTGACGGAGGCCATATTGGGATCGATGGACTTGCCCAAAAATGCCGCATATTTTTTAGATGCAATGCTGTCGAGCGGCACATCCACGAAATCGGAATCCCCTAAATATTTTGATCGGTCGGCATACGCCCGTTTCATCGCCTCCGCCATCAAATGGATGGTTTTCGCGGAGTTGTGGCCAAGGTTAGCGATCGGGTATTGCTCCAGAATATTCAGGATTTGGATGATGTGTGCGCCCCCCGACGAGGGGGGAGACATGGAGAAAATATCAAAGCCGCGGTATGTTCCCTTGACAGGTCTTCTTATTTTGGGTCGATAGTTTTTCAGATCCTTTCGGGTGATCAGGCCGTTTCCTTTTTGCATCTCCGCTACCATCAACTCTGCCGTCTTGCCTTCGTAGAAACCGTTGGCCCCGTTTCTCGCAATCCGTTTAAGCGTTTCGGCCAAATCGGGTTGTACGTAGCGATCACCCGGTTCATAAAAGTCACCATTGGATTTCAGGAACTTTTTCTTTCCGGCCGGGTATTTGAACAGAAGCTTTTGCTTTGATCTTATCCCTTTGGCAAATCGCGGCGTCACCACAAATCCCTTTTCAGCCAGTTCAATTGCAGGTGCCAACGACTGAGCCAGCGTGATTGTACCGTATTTTTTCAAGGCAAGGGCAAGCCCGGCCACTGTACCGGGAACGCCGGCGGATGCATGCGAAAACCTGGACAAGGTCTGGTCCACATTACCGTCGGCGCCAAGAAACATATCCCTTGTCGCACCGGCAGGGGCTTTCTCCCGGTAGTCAATGGCCACCACCTCTTTCTTTTTTTCAGATGAGATCAACATGAAGCCGCCGCCACCGATATTGCCGGACCTTGGCTGCGTGACGGCTAGAGCAAAGCCGGCCGTGACGGCGGCATCGATGGCATTTCCTCCATTTTTCAACACCTCCAATGCGACTTCGGTCGCCAGGGTATGACTGGTCACGACCATGCCGTTTCTGGCCTCGACCGGAATGCTTCGGTCGCCGGAAAGAATGACCTGCCCCTGCGCAGAGGCGGCGAAGAAAAAGACGCATAGCATCGTAAAACAGGCTATCGGGTTAACGCAAGTGGTATGACGGGCCAGTTTTTTCATGGAGCCTCCTTTTGAGTTGGTGTCGGTCTATCCTGCAAGCCGTTTACTACTGGTAGATCCTTAAAACAGTGAATCACCGCCATCATGGATGGGGTTGTTTCGGTGGATCGCATCGTTTGGATGCGTTCTCATAATGGGTGGACCGGGGAGCAGGGATATGGGCACGGTTGTAGATTCAAAGGAGTGGCAATTAGACTAGCATCCGTCCAGAAACGTTAGATTTTCAATTCCCTGGGCACTGTTATTACAATACCGACAGGCAAGTCAATAATAAGAGTTATCTGTGAGCCGTATCGCAGGTTTGTTATTTTTTTGGCTTTCATTGCCCTTCAGTCGTTCATTAAAAAAGAATGGATTATGTGAGCTGTATCACATACCTTTCGAAGTTTTTACACTAAAGAAAATTTAACACAGAGCAAACCATCCCTGTGAATACTCAAGACAGATCACAATGCACAAGCTCAGTGGCATGGACGACCTTAACTGGACCAAACCTCCCGATGTACTCAAGGGCCAAAGACGTGCGGCATGGTAATCGAAACAAGCCCGGACAACCGGGCGTTGCAATCCATTTCAGGCTTCAGGAGATTCAAAATAGGAGGTGCCAACATGCACGCCACTAACGCTGCAAAAGTGACGTTGTTAATTTTGATCGTAATCCTGATACTGATGATTCGCAATGTGTTTGCAATCGAACTCCAAGCATGGAGCGGGTCGGCTCAGTGCTCCTTATCAGTCTCGTTTATTCGGCCAGCGAATCTTGGGCCACGGCCGTTTTGCTTTTGGGAAGAATCAGATTCAATACCACTCCCACAATGCCGGCCAGGCCGATGCCACGCAAGGTGAATTCGTTGACGGATATGGCCATGCCACCGATGCCAAACACCAGGATAATGGCGACGATGGTCAGGTTGCGCGGTTCGGTCAGATCATCGCCGGCCTTAACCAGGGTATTGAGCCCTACCACGGTAATGGCACCGAACAGCAGCAGCATGATGCCCCCCATAACGGGTACGGGAATGGTCTGCAGCAGCGCTCCGACCTTGCCGATAAACGCCAGGGCAATGGCGAAGATGGCGGCCCAGGTCATGATGGCCGGGTTGAACATGCGTGTCAGGGCAACGGCGCCGGTCACTTCGGAGTAGGTGGTGTTGGGCGGCCCGCCCAGCATGGAGGCCAAAGAGGTGGCCAATCCGTCCCCCAGCATGGTGCGGTGAATACCGGGATGCTTCAGGTAATCCTTGCCGGTCACGTTGCCGATGGCCAGAATGTCACCGAAGTGTTCGATGGCCGGTGCAATGGCGACCGGGACAATATAGAGAATTGCCTGCAGATTCCATTTGGGCATGACAAAATCGGGAATCGCGAACCAGGCGGCCGTTGAGACAGCGTCAAAATTGACCAGACCCATTGGAATACACACCGCATACCCCACTAAAATGCCGATCAGAATCGGAATCAACCGAAACATGCCTTTGCCCAGTAACGACACCAGGATGGTGGTTGCCAGCGTAATGACCGAAACGATCATGGCCTGGTTTTGCGGCACCAGCACGGCGGATCCGTCACCGGTTTTGCCCATGGCCATGAAAACGGCCACCGGAGCGAGGATCAGGCCGATGACCATGATAACCGGCCCCACCACCACCGGCGGCAGAATGCGATGCACAAACGCGCTGCCGAAAGCACCGATACAGATGCTGATAATGATATACAGGACGCCGGCCGCAGCCAGACCGCACAACGTTCCGGGA
>JASFGJ010000086.1:0-10316 GCA_050123815.1 Desulfobacteraceae bacterium | reverse complement strand
TTCACGCGCATCCGGCGTGTTCGACGTGTTGAAAACAATGGCTGCCTTTGCATTCAGCAAGCCGATGGGGATTCCCTCTCCACCGTCACCTTCTTCAAATCGATAGGCGACACCCGCACGAAACACCCGGTCGACCCATCCTTTCAATATCGCCGGCGGCTGTCCCCACCAATTGGGGTGGACGATTACAATCCCATCGGCCGATTGCAGCGCCTCGCAATGGTGTTTGACCTCATCGGCAACGGAACCATCTTCCGGAATCTCATGCTTCGGCAAAATAGGATCAAACGTTTCAGCACAAAGATCGTGAAACACGACACTGTGGCCATTTTCACGCAGGCAGTCGCACACATCAGCGGCAATGGCGTGATTCAGGCTGTCCGGGTCCGGATGGCCTAAAATGACAAGCATCTTCATCGGCAATGTCTTTCCCAGATATTGATCAATACAATAGACCGGAACACGTCACGTGTTAAGGGTTCGCGCAAAAATGTGAAGTTATTTTTGCGCGAGCCCTAAGATCTTCTTGAACCATGCAGCGCGGTGCCGATACCCAATGCGATGAACACCAGGCCTGCGCCCCACTTGCTCACCCGCTGAACGTTGCTTCTGGCCCGCAGCCAGGCACCGACACTGCCACCCGCCAGGCCAACCGCGAGATCGACCGGCAGCGTAACAACCACCATCAACAGGCCCAGCGTGATGATCTGAAGTGAGATATTGCCCTGAGCCGGATCGACGAATTGAGGTAAAAAAGCCAGAAAAAAAAGGATGACCTTGGGATTTAGTACATTTGTAATCAATCCCTGATAATAAATCACCCGGAACCGGGCACGCGGGGCACCGTCCAGCGTCAACGATTCGCCATTGCCCAGGATGGTCTTGATACCAAGATAAACCAGATAGGCAGCGCCGGCATATTTAACGAGGGTAAAAACAGCCGCCGATGTGGCGATAAGTGCTGAAAGACCGACAGCAGCGGCCAGGGTATGGACCAACACACCGGTATGTACGCCAAGCGCGGAAACCATACCGGCGCCGCGTCCCTGGGCAACCGCGCGTGCGGCGATATACAGCATGTCCGGCCCCGGCGTAAGTGCAAGAACAATGGACGCAAGGCAAAATACACCAATCGTTGTCAAAGTTAGCATCAATCACCTCAGTCGATTCTTTTACAGCCGGGTTCCGGGTTGCAATTGTTCGCGGACAAATCCGGCATGCTGAGCAGACATAACTGAAATTTCGGCGTCGAGAACCTCGCCGACTTCTGTTAATCTCACTTTCCCGAATCAATTTCAACCCACATATTTTTGAAGCTCAAGCTTCTGTAATAAGGCGGCTATACTACCCCCTGGTCCAGCATGGCATCCACTACTTTGATAAAACCGGCAATATTGGCGCCGGCCACGTAGTTGCCGGGCATCCCGTATTGCGCTGCGGCATCGAGACAGGTTTGATGAATGCTTTTCATGATCAGCTTGAGACGGTCGTCGACCTCCTCGCGCGTCCAGGCCAGACGCATGCTGTTCTGGGTCATCTCCAAACCGGAAACGGACACGCCGCCGGCGTTTGCTGCTTTTCCTGGCCCGTACAGGATATTGTTATCGAGGAAGATATCCACACCTTCCGGAACGGTCGGCATGTTAGCCCCCTCGGACACCAGCAAAACGCCGTTGCTGGTCAGGTTCCGGGCATCGACGGCATTGATCTCGTTTTGGGTTGCACTGGGAAAGGCGCAATCGGCCTTGTGATTCCACAGGGGATTGTGGTCTGCGGATGGATCGACCGGTGCGTAGACGGCTTCTTTGTAGTGGTCGGCATACTCCTTGACACGTCCGCGACGGATATTTTTCAACTCCTTGATGTAGTCGAGTTTGGCCTGGTCTATGCCGCTCTCGTCATAGATATATCCGGAAGAGTCGGAAATGGTCACCGGTTTGGCGCCCAGGTCCAACAGCTTTTCGATGGTGAATTGCGCCACATTGCCGGAACCGGATACCAGGCAGGTTTTGCCGTCCAGGGTCTGGTTGCGGGTGGCAATCATCTCAGCGGCAAAGTAGACCGAGCCGAACCCGGTGGCTTCCGGACGAATCAGGCTCCCTCCCCAATTGAGGCTTTTGCCGGTCAGTACGCCGGTGAACTCGTTACGCAACTTTTTGTACATGCCGAACAGATAGCCGATCTCTCTGGCCCCCACGCCGATATCTCCGGCCGGTACGTCGGTACTGGGCCCGATGTGCCGGAACAGTTCGGCCATAAAGCTCTGGCAGAAGCGCATGACCTCCATGTCGGATTTTGCTTTGGGGTCAAAGTCGGATCCGCCTTTCCCGCCGCCCATGGGCAGGGTGGTCAGGGCATTCTTAAAGACCTGTTCAAAGGCCAGAAACTTCAAGATGCTTAAATTAACCGAAGGGTGAAACCGGAGCCCGCCTTTGTATGGGCCGATGGCGCTGTTCATCTCGATGCGAAAACCGCGGTTGACCTGGACCTCACCGCTGTCATCGACCCATGGTACACGAAACATGATCACACGCTCGGGCTCCACAAGCCGTTCCAGGATCTTGGCACTTCGATATTCTGGATTTTGGTCCATCACCGGTCCGATGGTTTCCATGACTTCGGTGACGGCCTGTTGAAACTCATTCTCATTGGGGTCCTTTTCTTTAACCAAATCAATGATGTCGGCCATAAATCTACCCTCCTTTTCCCACGGGCAACTAATTGTCTCTTTTTTGTCACCCTTTATAGTGTTGTGCCCCGAAACCAGGAGACATATTCGATGGTTATCGTTTAAGTAAAAAGATCAAATGCCAAAATCCAAATGTCAAATGGCGGTTAGAGACCGATTATATATTAAAACGGTAGAATACCTTCATTTGACATTTGGGCTTTGGCATTGGGATTTTAATGCTGTGGTGCAGCTTTGTCTATCATGTAGCTATCCACATCTATAAGTTAGTTCCGGGACACAACACTAGTTGTTGCCCTTTATTAGCCCGCGCGATGTACGGCCATCGACTTTGATTTCAATCGGCCGGTCCAGGCGGACATGCGCCACGAACTGTTCCTGCCGTGCAACGGTGTGTGACGTGACCCAGGACCAGTTAAAATGATCCGGGCCGCGGCCGGTCACGCAAAGATAGCTGATCCCAAGCGCCGCCAGGTTGTGAAAAAAATGGGCCCCCAGGGATGGATCGGCCTTCAGGTTTTCCGAAGTGGTTTCCACGATGGCGGCCACGCCCGAAATATCGGACCAACGGACCGGAATGCCCAGCCAAGGGTCCGCCGAGCCCCAGCGACCCGGCCCAACCAACAGATAGGTCCGGCTGCGGCGTACCAGATGGTCGTTAATTTTGGCCAACTGCCCCGCTACTTCACGGGTGCGACCCGAATCGAACGCATCGGGTTTGACGTATACGATATCCTTAACGGTCAGGTTGCTCACGTTGCCCATGGCGTGCTCGGTATAGCAGATGGCCTGCCGGGGCTCGTCCGGATCGATGGCAACCTCGGCACCGGCGCTGCGGGCCGCCATAGGCCGAAGCTGGAGCAGGTAGAAATGAGCAGACTGCTGCGGTGTCTGTGCGATATTCACCGCGAATTCCAGCTCCACCGCCGAATGCATCGCCGTTTCGGCGGCCGCCAGAACATCCTGAAGCAGTTCGGCCAATGGAAACAATCCATGCTTTAAAATCCCTGAAAAGGTTACCACCCGCGGCCCCGGAATTGAAATGGTTTCACGCACCCGGTGCTCGGCCTGTACATAGGTGCCCGCCATCAGATGCATCGGCAGCCGGTCCTCCACATCGGCGATGTTCAATCGCACCAGGTTGTCTCGGTCTTCGACGCCCACCAGGGATTGGCTACCCATCTGCAGGGCGTAGAGACGGCGCTGGCTGTATGCCAGCATCTCCTCTACCGAGGTGCGCTGGATCAGGCGACGGGGGAATTTTGGACTAAAACGCAAAGCGCGCTCCCCTGAAACGACTTGCTTTCCAAGGCCGACGGCCACGGCAACGGTGCCGTCTTCGGATTTCATGCCGGCCATGGGGTAGTAGTTGAGCGAGTCGGCTACGCCCGAAAATGTCGGGAAGTAGTAATCGCCGTGATGGAGACCAACCACCTGCTGAATGATCACGGCCATGCGGTCGTCCTCCAAACGATGCCCCACTCGCTTGGCATACGCTCTGGGGCCTTCCGAGTAGGCGGAGGCGTAAATCAATTTGACTGCCTGGGTCAGGTGCGCAAGGCGCTGCGTTCTGTCCGCCTGGTCATTGGACAGCATGTATGTACGGTATAGTCCGGCGTAAGCATGCAAATGGGCATCTTCGAGCAGTCCGGAAGAGCGCACAGCCAGAGGGTAGATGTATAGTTAAGGTAATTTTCCAATACGGCCTGCAGGCCTTCCGGTAATCGGGCTTTTAAAAAGCGGGCCACGATTTGCGCTTCGGACGCATCGCTGTCGGCCAAGGTTTTTAAATTGTTCTGCTCGATAAACACTTCAAACCCGTCAGTGGTGATAACCAGCGTTTCCGGAACGCCTATCTGCACGTCCGAATATTTTGTCCGCCACTGCGGATATTGCTGTAAAAGAGTGGCCAATACAGCCAGGCCGTCGGCTTTTCCACCCAGAACGCCGTCACCGATCAAATGAAATCCGGTTTGAGCATCGTTATAAATTGTGAACGTTTTTTTGGCCTTGGTCATCGTCATTCGAGCGCCTTGGATCAGAATGGTATTGAAAATATAACACCGCTCCAGGCCGATGAAAAGATCAAATCATACAATCTATTGACGCAAAGATAGGAAGCGTCTATCTTTGCTCGTGGGAACTTTCTGAAGCCACTTCCAACCTGACGGAGAGTGATGATGCGAATCGGTTTTATTGGCGCCGGCAAGGTGGCCACCGCTTTTGGACGCTTTTTGCATATAAAAGGCCTGCCGATCAGCGGCTACTATGACCGCCATCCTGAAAAGGTCGACCATGCCGCGCAGCGGACACAGAGCATGGCCTGCCAGGATGCCGGCCAGGTTGCAGCGGCCAGCGACATCGTTCTGATCACCACCCGGGATGACCAGATTAAATTGGCCTGTCAGGACTTGTGCCGGCAAAGCGCCTTTGGACCAAATCACCTGGTGGGACATATGAGCGGAGCTCACGCATCACAGATCCTTTCCGATGCAGCCGAACTCGGCGCCGCAGTTTTCAGTCTGCATCCGCTGCAGGCGTTTGCCCATGAGGAAAAGGCGCTTTCCGATCTTGAAGCCACCTATTTCAGCCTGGAAGGTAGTGATGAACGCCTGAGTTCGATAGAGGATGTATTACTAAAAACCGGCAACCGCTTTTTTCGGATTGCCCCGCAGCACAAGCAGATCTACCATTTGGCGGCCTGTGTCCTGTCAAACTACCTGGTGACGCTGATGGATCTGGGAATAACCGCCTTGAAAGAGAGCGGAATCGATCCAGCGGAAGGATTTGCGGCCATGCGGCCGCTCATCGAAGGAACGCTTGCCAATATCGCCCAGATCGGCCCTGCCAAAGCACTGACCGGCCCTATCGCCCGCGGCGATGCCACGACCATTTCCCAGCATCTGGATGCGCTGGATGCCCAGGGGCTGGACGCATTAAAGCATGCGTACCTCTTTTTGGGTCAAAAAACGCTTGAACTGGCCACCCAAGCCGTGCTTAAAGAGCCGGAAAAAGCCAAAGCGCTCGCCCAATTGTTGAAAAATTAAATTCCGAAAATAGAGAGGAGGACCAATGGCCGACAAGCAAAAAACCATCCAATCGTTTAAAACCGCTAAAGCCGAAGGCCAGCGGATTACCATGGTGACGGCGTATGACTTCACCACGGCCAGTCTGCTGGATGAAGCGGGTATCGATTGCCTGCTGGTGGGCGATTCGCTGGGAATGGTGATGCTGGGATATGAGAACACGCTCAGGGTGACCATGGATGAGATGATTCATCACACCAAAGCCGTGGCCAGGGCAGCCAAGCGCGCTTTGCTGGTCGGCGATATGCCTTTCCTATCCTACCATGCAAGCACCGAAGCAGCCGTTATCAACGCGGGACGATTTATTCAGGAGGGCGGTGCCCAAGCCGTCAAACTGGAAGGCGGTTCAGATGTCATCGACAAGGTACGTGCGATCATCAAAGCCCAGATACCGGTCCTGGGCCATCTGGGTCTGACACCGCAATCGGTGAATATCTTCGGTGGATTCAAACGCCAGGGACAGGATGTCGAGGCGGCCAGACAGATGATCGACGACGCCCTGTTGCTGCAGGATGCCGGCGTGTTCGGTCTTGTTCTTGAGTGCGTGCCGGACGGGTTGGCCAAAATGATCTCCGAAAAGCTCGAGATCCCGACCATCGGTATCGGCGCCGGTGTGCATTGCGACGGCCAGGTGCTGGTGATCCAGGATCTGCTGGGCATGTTTCGCCGCATGCGGCCAAAGTTTGTCAAGACCTACATGGACGGGGGCGACGCCACAATTTCGGCCGTCAAGCAATATATCCAGGAAGTGCAAAGCGGCGAGTTCCCTGCCGCGCAGCACAGCTTTCCTATAGATGACAGTGTCTTGGCCAAGCTCTGATCGCAAAGCCCGGCGGGAACCAATGGATATTATCAAATCTATCGGCGATCTCAGAAAGGCCGTCCGCAGCGCCCGGTCCGCCGGCCGGACCATCGGAGTGGTGCCGACGATGGGCTATCTGCATGAAGGCCACCTCTCCCTGATGCGTCGGGCCCGACAGGAAAACGATCTGGTGGTGGCCACCGTTTTTGTGAATCCGACCCAGTTCGGGCCCAATGAAGATTTTGACGCATACCCCCGGAACACCCAACGCGATATTGACTTAATGCGGGCCGAAAATGTGGATATCGCCTTTATGCCGGAGGCGGATGCTCTCTATCCGGACGGATACGCCACCTACGTCGAAGTGCAAGGGCCCATGACCCAAACACTGTGCAGTGCATCCCGTCCGGGACATTTCAAGGGGGTCACAACCATCGTGGCCAAACTGTTTCACCTGACCGCTGCCCATCGGGCCTATTTCGGCGAGAAAGATGCCCAGCAGGTCGCCGTCATCCGTCAGATGGCACGGGATCTGGACTTCGACCTGGAGATCGTTGCCTGCCCCACGGTGCGTGAACCCGACGGGTTGGCCATGAGTTCACGCAACAGCTATCTGTCCGAAAGCCAACGGACAGATGCCGTGGTGATTTCCCAGGCACTGTTCGAAGCCCGTGACATGATCGCTGCCGGGCAAACACAGGCCGACAAGGTGATCGACCATATCCGTACGCGCATCGTGGCCGTGGCGCAGGCCGACATCGACTACTTAGCCGTGGTGGATTCTAACACCCTGAACGACCTCGAAGTCCTGGACGGATCGGTATTGATAGCGGTGGCCGTCAAATTCGGCAACACCCGGCTGATTGACAATTTGGCGATCGACATACCGACAAACGGCGGCCATTGATCCATAAGCGCCAACTATTTTTCCCAGGGATCAGCCCAGAAATGCTCCGGCAAAGGCATCATCCACAACCCCGTAAATCATACCATTGCATTCAATCTCATGAATAAAAAGAGGCACCAGGTCGGCATCGAGAAAGGAACCGGCACACTCGTGCAGCATCGTGACGGCGCGTTGGGCACTTTTACGTTTCTGATAGGGGCGGTCGGTGGTGATGGCATCGAAACAGTCTGCGATGCTGACAATCCTTGCGGAAAGTGGAATGGATGCGCCCTTTAGGCCAAAGGGATAGCCGCTGCCGTCAATGCGTTCGTGGTGAAAAAGCACCGCATCGGTGATGGCTTTTGAGCACTGCGCCCGTTTCAGCATTGCCGCACCAATTAGGGAGTGGTTGTGAACCTCCCACAACAGATCTTCGCTCAGCGAAGTTGCTTGATTACTAAAAATCAAATCGCTCAATGCCAGCTTTCCGACATCATGCATCATGCCGCCCATGGTGATCTGATTGATGTCACGCATCGGAAGATCCAGCCGCATTGCTAAACGCTTGGCATAGGCGGACACACGTTGGGCGTGGCCGTGGGTATACTTGTCCTTCAATCCCAAGGCCGAGGCCATCAGATAAAGTGGTCGGATTTCATTGACCTGCAAATAGACGGAATTGGTAGGCGACTCAGCTGAACTTGCCACAGTAACATTCCTTTGAGGACCGGATATATCAATTCGGGGGCAGAAATTCACCCAGTGAGAAATAAGCTGACGATGTCAATATATAAAGAACATCCCAATGCATGTCAATCGATATTTGAAATTGATACTTCTTTTGATTACTGGTGGTTAGCACAGCACAACACCTTGTGGCCAATTTGAGTGCATCACACATTTACAGAATTAAGCAGCAACGCATTGAATTGCCAAGGTGTCATTGGATCAGTGTTAGGTGTTACAGCCCTTTATAGTTCTCGGCTTTTCGTCGATCGTGCTCGTTGCACCAAAGCTCGATATATCGCCATTGCCTGTTTTTCTGTCTCGGCCAGGTGGCCGCCGTTATCGATCACCAGAGTGGCCCGGCTGCGTTTTTGATCCATGGGCATCTGGGCGTCGATGCGTGCCTGGGCCTGATCGGCGTTAAATCCGTTGCGAAGCATCAAGCGCCGGCGTTGGACGTCGGCAGGGGCGTAGACCACGATAACCTCAGCCAGCCCTTTGTCCATGCCGGTTTCCAGCAACAGGGGGACATCCAGGACCACCACCGATTCCGGCTTGGAGATGGCCAGTTTCCGAAGCGATTCATCCATATGAGCCCTGACCCGCGGATGGATGATGGCTTCGAGTTTCCTGCGCAGGTGCTTCTGCTGAAATACAATATCACCAAGTCGCTCGCGGTCGAGGGTTCCGTCCGGCCTGAATACCTGGCGACCGAATTGTGCCCGGATTTCTTCCCAGGCCGGTTTGCCCGGCTCGACGACCTGCCGGGCAAAAAGATCCGCATCGATAACAACGGCCCCGGCCCTATCAAATATTTTACTTACAGTGGACTTTCCCGAAGCAATTCCACCTGTCAATCCAACCACAATCAAAGGAATATACCTTCCCTGTTTTTATGATACACGAACGGACCAAAAACCAAAATTAAGGCGGGCCTGCGCAAAGTTTATTATTTGAAGCTGTTTGTCAACTATGCCAGTTTAAAGTTTAAAGTGCAAAGTTTAACGTTATAGATCCGAACATTTAATTGAAACCGGCAGCGGTCGCATGCCTTTCTATCAAGATACGCGCTGATGTGCCGATAGTCTTAAAAGCGAGACGTTTTTACCGATCCGGTGGGTGGAATTAATATGGCGAAAACCATACTATTCGTGGATGAAGAGCAATTCATTCGCAATGCGTTGAAGCGCAGTTTTCGAAAAATGCGCGGTGAATGGGACATGACGTTTGCGAGCAGCCCCAATGAAGCATTGGCTGCGCTGCAGGAAATGCCCAGTGACGTAGTGGTCTCGGAAACCATCTTTTCCGGTGAAGAAGGGTTGGACTTTTTGGCGACCGTGCGGGAAAAACATCCTCAAAGCGTCCGAATCATCCTGTCCGGATATGCAGATCAGGACGTCGTTTTACAATCCGTAAACGTGGCGCACCAATATCTGGCAAAGCCGTGTGAAGACGAAACGCTCAAGGCAACAATTGCGCGGGCCTTTATGATGAAAGAGCTGCTCGATGACGATGCACTTAAACAGGTGGTTTCCAAAATCGATTCACTACCGAGCGTACCATCGCTATACCTTGAATTGGTTGAAGAGCTGAAATCCGAGGACGCTTCAATTGACAAAATCGGAGACATCATATCGAAAGATATGGGATTGACGGTAAAAATCCTGAAGCTGGTCAACTCCTCCTACTTTGGATTGCGTCAGCATATTTCCAATCCAACCAAAGCGGTCAGTCTGCTGGGAATCGACCTGATTAAAGCCATCGTTTTAACGGCCGGTACTCTGGATAAATTCCAGCACCTTAAATTCCCGGGCTTTTCAATTGAATTAATGTGGGAGCATGCCATGCGGTCGGCGGCATTTGCCAAGATCATCGCTCAAGATGCCGAACTGAAACGAAAAGATGTGGATACAGCCTTCATGGCCACCTTGTTGCACGATATCGGCAAGTTGCTGATTGCAGCGCATATGCCGACCCAATTTTCAGAAATACTGGCACAGGTGGGGCAGCAGGACGGCACCATGAGAGATGCGGAAATGGATATTATCGGGACAAGCCATGCGGCCGTCGGCGCTTACCTGCTCGGCTTATGGGGGCTGCCGGACCAGATCATCAATGCGGCTGCTT
>JASFGJ010000085.1:0-10336 GCA_050123815.1 Desulfobacteraceae bacterium | reverse complement strand
TGTGGATTTGGCGGTTTTAGTCATCTTTTTGCGCTTCTGCTCCACAGCTTGACGGATCGCTCCTTGTGGATCTGATAGATGCGTTCCGTCGATTCCAGGTAATCCGGATCGAAAAGGCCATGGCGTCGGTATTGAAAGATCATCATTAATTGCCGCCCCCCGGCGCTGTGGGGCATGTTTGTGGCATTGCGTTTTATGGCCGCGACCAGCCTGGGATCCAAATTTTCAATGGTGCAGATCACTGAATGCGCAAATCCGGGAGAACGTTTTAATACCTTGAGTTTTTGGCCGATTTGGGGATTAAGATCCGCCATGGTGCGAAATACGCTTTCAGGAACCAGGCAGGCCTCAGCCTGACCGAAAAAGACCGGCAATACGATTCGGGCGGCGCTGGTTTCCTTTCTGATATCAGAAAAAAACGACTTGCTGTCACGCTTGTCATACTCCCACAAGACCGTATCCAACCACAACTGCCCGATATTTGTTTCGCCGCAGCTATCCATTACCAGGCGCCCGCGGCCGAGAGTAGACAGCTGATCAATGCTGGTCACATGGTTCGACACCAACAACACATATGCTTCCAGAAGTTCTTCCTGGCGCGAAGAAATGAACAACGGGTTTACCTTGGAAGTCTGCTCTTTCAAAGCAAGATAATCGCTGCTGGTCAGCACGATGCCGTGCAATCGCCGTTGTTCGAAAAGCCTGGCCGCCGATGAAACATCCGGTACGATCTCAACATGAACCTCCAGGTTGGGAAATTCGTCCCGGTTATCCCTCATCAAGTTCAATTCAATGGCCACCTGGGCGTCTTCTTGACTCACGCCGCTCAACAGCCCCAGCACACCGAAACGAAACACGTCCGGATATAGAGTGGGAGGGCGTTCACCTGACGTGGACACGGCGGGAAAGGCGATCAGGTATAAAAAGCAAAGCCCCACCACCCGGAAATATCTCCATGATCTGAAGATTGGTCTGGGTTGCCCGCCTTTGCGTTGCCCATCGATCGAATGGTCCCATCGATATTTTTCAACAACGCAGGGCTTCATGGGCTGATATCGGTTCAACAGCCGCTTGGCTGCACATTGGCTTTTTACTTCCCTACTCATGTGCGTAGGCGCTCTTTTCATCTGCTCGGTGTTTCAGATACTGTTTGGTGAATTCAACGTTCAGTGTTCGGTACCGATTCAATATCTGCTCAGTCGCCTCAAGATCTTCCGGTCGAAATGGGAAGAACCGTTTGAGTCGGAATATCATCAGCAACTGTTGACCATCTTCACTCAGGTGCATGTTGTGCAGTCTTTTCTTCGTTTCGGCGACAAAGTGTCGATCCAGATCATCGGCAACACAGAAAAGGCTTTTGACCACCCCTGGCGAGCACGCCAAAATCCGCAGCTTCTGGCCTAATTGGGAATTGAGTTCCACCATGGTTTGGTATGTGCTTTGCGCCACCAGGCACGCTTCGGCCTGGCCAAAAAAGACCGGCAACACCAGGCGTGAGGGCTTGTCGGCGGCCTGAATGGCGGTAAAAAAGGTATTGCTTTTCGGCAATTGCATCTGATTGAGTTCAGTCTCCAGCCAAATGCGACCGATATCCCACTGGTCGTAGCGCTCCACCATGAGCCGGCGCTGGGCCATGGCGGAGAGTTTTTCCCAATCGATCTCATTATTGGTCAGAACAATGTAGGACTCCACCGGAGAAGCGGCCAGCGCCGATGCCACATAGATCGGCTCGGCCGCGACCATCTCCCGCAGCAGAATATAGTCGATTCCGGTAAGGTTAAGACCGTACAGCTGTTTTTGTCGAATGCGGTGTGCAGCCGTTGCCACGTCCGGAATAATCTCCAACTTTGGTTCAACATTCAGGATGCCCGTGGTGCTTTGGCGGTTGATGTTCATCTCGAGCGCTACCCGCGCATCGTCTATGTTGACGCCCTGCAGGGTGTTGAGAACCCCAAATCGCGCAATGCGAGGACGAGAGGCGTTGCTTCCCGACGCGATCGACCCGGCGCAGCACGCCGCAGCAGCAATCAGAAAAACTTTGCAAATCACTAAAAATTTTAGGAAATGGTTTTGACCCAGTCGGGATTTTGCAGGAAGGTTGTGGAACAAGTCAACCATGGATAATATTCACTATCAACTTCAGCAAGCAGAAGATCCGATTCCAATTACCATCTTGTTTCAGACGACGTTATCCATTCTATGCGTTTTACGCAGCTTTGGCAAGCTTAGTTAGCCTCTTTGAGCAACTTTTGAACCTCTTTGCCCACAACAAAATCGATATCAAACCGGGCCAGCGCGGTTTCATACTGGGCCATTTCCAGTCTGGCGCGCGTAAACGCTTCAACGATTTGGGATTCGATCACCGCTTCTGTGGGGATCAGCTCGTTCATATAGGCCCGGACTGCCAGTTTGCGGTGCTCTTTTGCGTGGCCGGCGGCGTTGATCGAGGCTTCCCTGATTTTTTGGGAGCGATCCATACGAATGACACTATGTTGGACTTGCAGCGCCAGCCCCTCTTTTAGCAGGATCCGCCTCGATTCCATTTTTTTCAACCGTGCCTTTGATTCCAAAATTTTGTTGGTGGCCATAAAGCCGGTGAATAATGGCATTTGCAATCCCACCCCCACGCTCCACCCCTCTGCGTTTTCATCGGTAACAAGGCCTTCGCCGTCCAGATCGTTGTCCCACCGCCACAGTTTGCCGCTGAGGGCCACCTTGGGCCAATGTGCCGACCGCTCCTTGTTCACCAGCGCCTGGGCCGCATCCAGGCCGGCGGCCAAACGCTTCCAATCCGGATTGAACCGATAGGTGTCGGCCAACAGTTTGTCGACGTCGGCATCCAAAGCCACAAAAGGGATGCTGGTTTCGGCCAGAGTCAACGGGGTGTCCCATTGAAGCCCCATGGTATTGACCAGCGCGGCTGTGGATAGCGCCACATTGGATTTCAAACGCTCGATAATGGAACGGGCGCTTTCAAGCACCACCAGGCTTCTCAGATAATCGAGCCTGGTCACCGAGCCGGAACCCCCTTTATAGAGCCTCTCGGTCAAATCGGTGGTTGTCTGAAATCGTATCAGTGTCTTTTCACCGATATCGGCCAGCCGCCGGGCCAGCACGGCACCGTAATAGATGCGTTGAACATCTCGCACCAGTTCCAACTCGGTACGACGCAGCGCGTGCACGGCCGCTTTCACATTGGATTCGGCCGCTTTAACGGCGCTGGAGCGCAGCCCGCCTGTAAAAAGCGGATAGGTCACATTCAAACTGGAGACAACACTTTCCCGGTCCATCACCGTGATATCCTGCTCCGCAGCGGCGGTTTCTCCGCTGATGGTCGCTCCTCCCATTGATGGCGGCAGGGTGATGTTGTAGCCGTACGTGTTTTCTGGAAAAATGAAGTTCACATCCTCATCCTGCCGGTTGTAAGCCACGTCAAAAGTCATCTGTGGCCAGAATGCGGAGAGTGCCTGACGATGCTGATACTCGGCCGTATCCACAGCCAGTTTCGAAATGCGGTGCTTGTGGTTTTGCTCAAGAGCGATGTCAATGCATTGGGACAGGCTTAACGGTGATAAGCGCTGTTGAGATGTCGTCTCTGCCGCCTCGGCGGCTTTTTCACGCCAGGTCAACTGGGTGATCATTGAAAAGCAGCAGCATACGAGAAAAAACTTCCGAATCATTGGACCTCCGATTTCCGCTTCAGGTTCTACGGGGTATATAGAAGTGGTTTCAAAACCTCCCCTCGAACCCAAGCTCGGCGTTGGGCAAAAACGTTTAATCCTCGAAATACCCGATGTATTCCTCCGGTTAAACGGTTTTTCCCCGCCTTGATCTTGGGTCCGAGTGAAGCTTTTGAAACCACTTCTGAGCGTAAAGATAACCGATTTTCTCTGACTCGTCCATACCAGTGGTTCTGAAACATCACGGGCTCATAATGGATATCGGTCCAGCGGCGAAAATATCCAGTCGCTCGGTGTCAGACCACTTTATCTTGCCGGGCGATAAACTTTTTTATCTGACGATAAAAATGGGGCTAAAAAATAAGCCCGCCCGATCCGTTGAGATGTTTTTGTAAATAGTAAGCCACCGCAAATATTAATTTTTTCTAAATATCAAGGGATTGGCATCACTTTTGCTCAAGCAGTACTTAAAAACGCTAACACTTGTTGAAAAGAAGCAATGGTATGGAAGTTCTCGTTTTCGCTAATCCTATGGACGTCTCAAAAGAGCGCTTTTTTCAAAAAATCACAAAGGTACCCGCTTTTTCACCAAAGTTTGTGCTTGAACGCGATCGTTTTAAATCGCTTCTCATGCATAGGGGGCGGGATTGTAGAGTGATCGTATTTTTTGCATACGACCAGGATGACATGACCATGGCCATCTCACTTAAGGAGTATCTGACCTGCACACGGATAATCATGGTCCTGCACAAAATAGATGCCAATACAGTGCAACAGGGGCTGTCGATATCCCCCTGTTTCATGACATGTGCCAAAAGCGACTTCTCCGATATCATGGCGGTATTGGATAAAATTTCTTCTTTAAAGAACTAGAGGTGAAAATAATGAAATGGAACGATCTGTCGATCGGCAAAAAAATGAGCCTTGGCTTTGGAGCGGTCCTGGCCCTGCTCGCTGTGATCAGCGGATACAATTACCTGGGTTTAACGGAAGTGAACCACCTGGCCCATGAAACCGAAGAGGCCGGTGCAGCCACCCAGTTCATGCTGCTGAAGACCATCGATCACCTGAACTGGATGTCCAAACTGAGCGATCTGGTATACAACGAACATATCCATTCGCTCGACATCCAAACCGACGACCACCAGTGCGGATTCGGCAAGTGGCTCTATGGGGAAGAGGTCAAGCAACTGACGGCGGAAAACGAAGAGATGGCCGAACTGGTCGAGGCCATCAAAGCGCCCCATCGCCGATTGCACCACAGCGCCATCAAAATCAAAGAGACCTACGTGGCCTTTGACCGGGAGTTGGGAAACCTTCTCGCGGCGCGCTGGATCGACCACCTGGTGTGGATCAAAGACCTTAGCCAATCGGTCCTGACCGGCGCCCCGTTCAAGGGGGGGGTGGACCCAAAGGCGTGCGCTTTCGGCAAGTGGTACCATGCCTATCGACCGTCGGATCCGAAACTGGCGCAGTTGCTCAAGGGATGGGAAGCGCCCCACAGCCGGTTGCATGCCACCGCCCGCCAGATCATCCAACGGCTGAATCAAAACGACCTGGAAGGCGCCCGGAAGATCTACCGCTCCGAGACACTTCCGACCTTGGATGCGCTTAATTCGCAATACCAAAAAACCATGGATTGGATCGATGCGTCAGCTGAGAAAGTGGTTGCGGCACAGGAGATCTTCCATAATGAAACCTTGCCCGCTTTGAACGAGACCAGGGCGATTCTGGATCAGATCAGAGAGCACTACAATCAGGACTTCAAGCATGCGGAAGATCAAATGATGCAAGGCATCCGTGCCGAAATCAGAGCGACGCTTGTCTTGACGTTAATAGCCGTCGTCCTGGGGATTGTGGCGGCGGTATTCATCACCCGGGGCATCACCCGGCCCATCGCCAAGGGGGTCGACTTTGCCAAAACCATGTCCGATGGGGATTTGACCCGGACCCTCGATATTGACCAGAAAGATGAGGTCGGTGTCCTTTCCGCAGCCCTGAACACCATGGCGGGCAACCTGAGAAAGATGTTCCGGGACGTCAGCACAGGTGTGGAAACCCTCTCCTCATCTTCCACCGAACTGTCGGCCATCTCCCAGCAGATGGCTTCCGGGGCCGAGCAGACATCCAGCAAATCCAGCCAGGTAGCGGCAGCGGCCGAAGAGATGAGCGCCAATATGAGCGGCGTGGCGGCCGCTTCGGAAGAGGCTTCCACCAATGTCCAGATGGTGGCGGCGGCCTCCGAACAGATGAATGCCACCATCAACGAGATCGCCGGCAACACCGAAAAGGGCCGCGTGATCACCAGCGAGGCGGTGGTCCAGGCCAAGACCGTATCAGCTCGCGTGGCCGAACTGGGCAAGGCGGCCAACGAGGTGGGCCAGGTCACCGAGGTGATCAACGATATTTCCGAGCAGACCAACTTGCTGGCACTCAACGCAACCATCGAGGCGGCCCGGGCCGGCGAGGCCGGCAAGGGCTTTGCCGTCGTGGCCAACGAGATCAAGGAGCTGGCCAAACAGACCGCCGAGGCCACCCAGGACATTCGTCTCAAAATCGAAAGCATCCAGGCCTCCACCGATGGTACGGTAACGGAAATCAACCAGATTGAAAAGGTGATTGCCGATGTCGATGAGATTGTGGCCACTATCGCCACCGCTGTCGAGGAGCAGTCGGCCTCCACCAAGGAGATCGCCGGCAGCGTCGGCCAGGCGGCCCAGGGCATTCAAGACGTCAACGAAAATGTGGCGCAATGCTCAACCGTTTCCGGCGACATTGCCAAGGATGTGGAGGAGGTAAACCAGGCGTCCATTGAAATGTCCGACGGCAGCGTGCAGGTCAGTGGCAGCGCGAACGAGTTGTCAAAGCTGTCCGAAAGCCTGAAGCAGATGGTGGAGCGGTTTAAAATATAGAAGTCCTGAAGAATCTGAACGGGAAACAACATTGTTAACAGGCAAGGCAAATGGACAAACAGGTAAATGCCGTGATCGATTTGACAACCCTGGTCGACCATCTTCCCATCGCCATCTTTCTGGTCGACAGGGACGGCACGATTTTGCTCTCCAACCGGTTGGCACAACAAATCCGATTTGTTGAAACACGGAAAAGCAAAACCCGGCGTTTTGGAGATATCATCGGCTGCCCGAATGCCAATGAGAATCCTGCTGGATGCGGCACCTCGGAATCGTGTCATCTTTGCCGGGTTAAAACGATGATAGCCCGGGCCTTTGCCGATAGAAAAAGCATGGCCCAATTTGAAACAAATATCAGCACGCGTTCAATGGGCGTACGCAGCATACGAATGACCGTTACCTATGTCCGTGTTGGTGAACGGCTGAAAACAGAGCAGGAGATATGCATTGTTACCGTCGAAGACATGACGGAGCTGAAAAAAAAGGAGCGCCTGGAGGCTGCGAGTGAAACCATTGGGGCCATTTGTCATGAAATGAATCAACCCTTGCAAGCCATCATGGGCAACGTCGAGTTGTTGACACAATTCCACCTCGAAGCGGGCGCCGTTTCAAAAATAGAAAAAATCTTCAGCGAGATGGAACGAATACAAAACATTAACAGCAAGCTGATGAATCTTACCCATTACCAAACCAAGCCCTATCTTTCCACAAACATACTAGATGTCGAAAGATCGGCTGGGTAGACTTAATTTTCGTCCAACACCTTTCGGACCACGCCGGCCAATTCTTTCATATCAACCGGTTTCATTAAATATTCGCGAATACCAATTTCTTTTGCCCTGGCTTCATCGATGGTTTCATTGAAGCCTGAACATAGAATGATCGGGATGTCGGCCCGCAAATCGATCAATTGCCGGGCCAGTTCCACTCCCGTCAGGTTTGGCATGGTCATATCGGTAATGACCAGATCGACACGCTCTCCATTTTTTTTGAATTCTCCGATCAACTGATCACTTCGCGTGAAAGCCCTGGCGCCATATCCAAGACTTTGAAGCATTCTCTGCATCATTTGAGCGATGACGTTGTCATCGTCCAAAACCCATATGTGTTCGGTGCCCCCCTGTGCTATTTGCTCCGGTTCGACGGTCTCCTCGGCCGTGGCCGCAGATTGTTTGGGAAACAGAATCTGAAAGGTGGTCCCCTTGTTCACTTCGCTGGAAAATGTCAAATGGCCGCCATGCTTTTTAACGATACCATGGACGACGGAAAGCCCCAATCCGGTTCCTTCGTCAGGCGACTTGGTTGTGAAATATGGCTCCAATATTCGACTCTTTATGCTCTCCTGAATGCCCTGCCCCGTATCGCTGATCCGCAACCGGATATAAGTGCCGGCTTCCAATGGGTCTCCTTCCAATACGGCGCCGTCAGGATGCCGGACCTCATCCACCGAGACCGTGAGGATGCCGCCATGTTCGTGCATGGCATGACGCGCGTTGGTGCAAAGGTTCATCAACAATTGATGGATCTGGGTCGGGTTGCCCATGATGTCGCCGGCATTTGGATCGATAAATTCCCGGATTTCTACTGCCAGCGGCAGGGATGACCGCATCAATCTCAAGGTTTCCTTGACCAGGGATTTCAGATTGACCGGTTCCGAGTCAAGGCCGGTCTGCCGGCTGAAGGTAAGGATTTGTTTGATCAGGTCTTTGGCCCGATTGCCGGCGTTTATGATGTGATCCAGATATTTCGAGCCCTCCGACACCGGCGCCAAGGTCAACTTCGTCATTTCAGCATACCCCAGGATCGGCATGAGAATATTGTTGAAGTCATGGGCGATGCCGCCGGCCATGGTTCCAATGGCTTCCATTTTTTGGGCGTGGATCAATTGCTCGGCAAGCTTTTCCTTCTCAGCCTCCATCCGTTTGCGCTCTGCGATTTGCTGCTGCAGACTCAAATTGGCTTCGGCCAGATCCGCTGTGCGCTCTGCCACCCGTTGCTCCAACTCATCGTAGGAACATTGCAGGGCCTGTTCCGCCTGCTTTCTTTGCAGGGCGTTGGTGAAAATCTGCCCCATGGCTTGCAGCAGGGTGATCTCGTCGCTGCTCCAATGACGTTCGTCCTGAACAGAGGCCACCCCCATAAAGCCGATGATTTCCCCCCCCATGCTCATGGGGATGCTCACGATGGCGTTGATGCCGGCGGAAAGCAATAGTTCTTTTTCCACAGCAGCCTGATCCGGCAGCTTTGCGATGCTGGGTACGGCAATCACTTCGTTCCTTTTCAAGCGTCGCACCCACCACGGCATGGTGGCGGCATCCAGCTGCCGGAAATCTTCCATTTTACTTTTCAGCTGGTCGGAAAACCATCCATGAGAGCTGAAAAATCTTTTTCCGTGATCGGAAATGCCGAAGACAAATCCGGATTGGGCGTCCACGAAGGCAGCGATCCTTGTAAGGGCCTGGCTGATCTGCTCATTAATCTGCTTGCTCTTCAAGTTGATGAACAGGGAAGACATCTCAAGGAGTAAGGTTTCGAAATCCAGGCGGTAAGTCATATTTTTCTCGATGATCCGTCGTTTCCTGATTTCCTTTTTCAACATGAAATTCCAGGCAGCGACAGCTGCGAGAATTAAAAGCGCTCCACCGACGACCTGCATGATACGCTTCCAGAAGCGCACCGGATCGATACCCGGGTCGTATTCCACATCGATCCAGTACTTCCTGATTTTGTCCTCCTTGTACAGGCTGATCGATGCCAACCCCTTGTTGATGATGGAGACCAGCTCCGGCCAGTCCTTGCGCACGGCAAAGTGCAGGCTCTGAAGTTCATGGGAGACCGGTGCGGCAACCTTGAGATTGGTAAGATGCAGCCGTCTGATCCAATACGTGGCCGAAGCGATGTTGCCCACAAGCGCATCCGCTTGTCCATCGGAAACAGCCCGCAACGCTTCCTGAAGCGTTGCGTACAAGATCGGCTCAATGTCGGTGTGATCTTTCAAATACCCTGAATGGGACGTATCGGCCTGAACGGCAACTTTCAGCCCGGCAATATCTTTCAGGTCGGAAAAAAAAGGCGCGTCCGTGCGGTTGATGATAATCCGGTGGAAATTCAGATAAGGGTCTGAAAAATTAAAACCGGGTCTGCGGCCCTCTGTCACGGCGACACAGGGCAGCACATCCAACTCCCTTCGGGCCGCCGCCGCCATGCTTTCCTTCCAGGTCAGATTGGGGACCACTTGCATATTCAGCCCGAGTCTGTAGTTCAGAATTTTTACGTAGTCGGAAGCGATCCCGCTATAAGCGCCGTCTTTGGAAAAAAATTCAAAGGGCGCGAATTCAGGATCAACCCCCAGACGGATGGTGGGATGGTTCCGGATCCAGCTTGTCTCCTCCTCGGTCAGGCAATAGCGTTGCTGCAGCGCAGCCGCTCCCTCAAGCGCGGTGTTGGTTGAGATCCACGTATTGAATATGGAAATCTTCTTTTTTTCCGGAATGGCTTCCAGGGTCTTATCCAAGATGGCAACCAGTTGCGGCCAGTCCTTGCGCACGCCAAAACGCTGTCCTGCATAGCGCATGTCATAGCGGGCAACCGCCTTGATATTGGTAAGTCCATGTTTTTTTGAAAGATAATCATTGATGCCGAGAACTCCCACATAGAGATCCGCTTCACCGACGGAAACAGCGGTCAGCCCCTCCAGAGGGGTATCGACCATATGCGGCTTGATCGCAGGATGTTCGGCCATGG
>JASFGJ010000084.1:0-10374 GCA_050123815.1 Desulfobacteraceae bacterium | reverse complement strand
GTGGTTCGAGTTTATCGTGCTGGATGCCTTCCAGGCCGGGCTCTCCTGGAAAACCGTGCTGCACAAGCGGGAGGCCTTCGGTCAGGTGTTTCATCAATTCGATCCCCAAAAGGTGGCGCGCATGACAGCCGCCGCCATGGAGAAGGCGCGTCAGAATCCTGCGATCATTCGGAATCGATTAAAAATTCAGTCCACGGTTAAAAACGCACAAGCCTTTCTTGATCTGCAGGAAACCCACGGATCGTTTGATGCCTTTATCTGGTCGTTTACAGAGGGTCGGGTGGTCCACAATCAATGGAAAGCGCTTGAACAAATTCCCGCCAACACCAAGTTGTCGGACCAGGTCAGCCGGTCGTTGAAATCATCCGGCTTCACCTTTGTGGGGTCAACCATCTGTTATTCCTTTTTGCAGGCCGGCGGCATTGTCAATGACCATCTGGTCTCCTGCTTCCGCTATGGGCAGCTTTGCAATGAGGATTAAACGTTTTTCCCTGCGCACCTGTCCCGCTGGTCTTTGGCGGGAGAGGTTGGGTTCGAGGTGTGGTTTTGATACCACTTCTATCTTTTTTTGTAACCTGTGCACCGCTGGGTGTCTCTTTTTATCGTAACAGTACCAGGGGGACAGGTGCGCTAAAGATCCCTTGTTTGAGTTTCGATCTATCGTGTTTCAATGTCCCTGTTTTTTTGATTTATTTTATAATTTAAGGGGGTTGTAAGTGTCATCAAAATTATCCAGGCGTTCATTTTTAAAAGCGGGACTGGTAACGGCCGGTGCGGTGGCAGCGGCTGGAGTGCCCGCCCAGAGGGCTCTGGCAGGCCCGGATCAAGAGTTATGCACACTGCTTGATATCAGCAAGTGCGTGGCGTGCGAGTCGTGCGTAGAGGCCTGTCGAGAATCCAATGCGGATAAATTCCCCAAACCTGTCGAGCAAATGCCTACGATGTATCCGCAGAGCCGGGTCAAAGTTGCCGATTGGTCGGCACCTGACAAGCGCGAGATTATAGACCGACTGACGCCGTATAACTGGCTGTTCATTCAGACGGCCGAAGGTGAGCATGAGGGAGAGCCGTTCGAACTGAATATTCCCAGACGCTGCATGCACTGCCGCAATGCGCCGTGCGCCAATCTGTGCCCGTTCGGGGCCGCGTACCACCAGTCGAACGGGATCGTGCGTATCGAAGACGATTTATGCATGGGCGGCGCCAAGTGCAAGAGTGTCTGTCCCTGGCACATACCCGAACGCCAGTCGGGAGTCGGGCTGCATATGGATCTTTTGCCCCAGTATGCGGGAAACGGTGTCATGTACAAATGCGACCGCTGTTATCAGCTGGTGGAAAAGGGCGAGACGCCGGCCTGCATCGAGGCGTGTCCTGAAGAGGTTCAGACCATCGGTCCGCGCCGAAAGATTGTTGAAATGGCGCATGCCCTGGTCAAAGAGCGCGGTGGTTATTTGTATGGATTGGAGGAAAATGGCGGTACCCAAACCATCTATTTCTCACCGGTGCCTTTTGAAATACTGAACCGGGCCATTGAAAAGGGGCCTGGCCAACCGCACATGACCGCTGTGGAGGACAGCATGGCCAAAGCCAACAACTGGGCTAAAGCCCTGGCTATTGCTCCCGTTGCCGGTGTTGTGGGAGCGTTGGTACGATTCGTCAATTTTGGAAAGTCCGGGACTTCCGGGGAGGTGTCATCATGACCGCGCCATCAAAAGCAAACTGGTTGGGATGGTGCTATGGCACCGCTCTGGTTCTGGCATTGTTTACCGGGTTTGGTAACATGCCGCTATATCGAAGGTATTATATTGCAGATATTCCGGGACTTGCATGGTCCGGGGATTTTTATGCCAACCTGTATGTTCACTACTTTGCCGGTGCCGTGTTGTTGGCGCTTTCGGTCTACCTTTGTATTGTTTTCTGGAAACAGAAACGGCGCAACTACAGTCTCACGGGATCCGGGTTGGCCCGGTCCGTCGCGCTAAGCCTGGTTCTGATCTCCGGTGTCATTATGGCGGTGAAGAACCTGCCGGGGGCGGTGATTCCCTTCCCGTTGGTAGCGGTGCTGAATTTGGGGCATATGGGGCTGGCTATGGTTGCGGCGGCCTTGTTTGCCTTAAGTTCCATATTGCGTTGGCCATGGGCGACTGTCCGTCGGCGGATATAAGGGCTCGCGCCAAAATAACTTCACATGCTTAAACATCGATACATCCCGCCCGGCTGCGTTGCGAAAGCCTGACATATTTCGGAAGAGGGATAATAAACCTTACCGGACTTTTCAGGCTTGACAAAGCAGCCAAAAAGTGACCCCATATAGAAAAGCCATTCTTTAGAGTAAACGACCATCTGCCAATGGATGGTCGTTTGTTGAAAGGGGCGTGAAAGGAATTAATTGCCTAACAAGCAATGATCCAACTTAGCTATTATTCTCCAGATTATCAAATCGCATGTGGACGATTTCGATCGGCGGCAACCGAAGCAAATGCTTTGCAGGAGCGTCACAGCTTAATTGCTGAGCGGTATTGTGAGCACGATTTGAGTATCGACGTCGCCTTTCTCGGCAACGAATGCCCCGAATGGACGCTGGTCGTCACTTCGGGGCTTCATGGCGTTGAAGGATTCTTCGGATCGGCGATTCAATTGGCGTTGCTTGCCCAATTTGGATCCGGCAGGGTGCTGCCCCGCAATGGCCGGATCGTACTGGTGCATGCCATCAATCCCTTTGGATTCCATTTCCTGCGCCGCGTCAACGAAGACAACATCGATCTGAATCGCAACTTTCTTCTGCGTGACCAGCAATACGCAGGGCTGCCACCGGGCTATGACCGTCTAAACGATTTTCTCAATCCCCAATCCCCACCGTCGCTGATGGAACCGCTGTGGTTGAAGGTGCTGGCCTTGTTGGCCCGAGCGGGCATACCGGCACTAAAGACCGGAATCGTGTCGGGGCAATATGACTACCCCAAAGGACTCTTTTTCGGCGGGCGAAAGGCGGCTCGGTCGACCTGTATTGTTCAATCCAGCATCAGGCGTTGGCTAGGTGGTGCGCAACGTGCTGTTCATATCGATTTTCATACCGGTTTGGGCCCTTTTGGCACTTACAAGCTTCTACTGCCCGCCGATACCAGCGATGTGGAATGGTATCGGAAGTGGTTTGGCGCCGAATCGGTCGAAGAGACCGTGGATGAAAACGGCACGGCCTATCGATCTAACGGCAACATGGGCCGTTGGTTAACCCAACACCTCAGCGATTTGGACTATCGCTATTATAATGCAGAGTTCGGCACCTATTCACCGCTTCGCACCCTGGGGGCACTGCGCAATGAAAACCGCGCCCATTTCTATTCTCCAGCGGGTTCCGCCGCCCATGGCCGGGCGAAGACCCAAATTAAAGAGTGCTTTTGTCCCGAATCGAAAAAGTGGCGGACATCCACCCTTCGGCAAGGGCTCGAGTTGGTTGATCGAAGTATTGAGGCTTTGTGTTCGGAGGATGGTTAATCTGATTATTTGACCTGTTTTTTTCTTTCCGCCATGCAGTAAATTCCCCCATACCGAAGTCCCGGAACAAAGCACTTGTTGCATGAGATGCAGTCGGCCGGCCTGTGGTCGCCTTGCTCCCATCGGCCCGGCAGGTCGGGTTGGCGAATCAACGGCCTGGACATGGCAACAAAATCGATGCCGTGGGTTGAGATCGCCGCTTCACAAACCGCATACGAGCGGAAACCACCCACCACCATTACCGGACATGACACCTTGGCTTTAATTTGTCGCGCCAGTTCGAGGTTGTAGGCCTCTTTCTCCGGCGCGTCGATTTTTTCGCGAGCCGGACCCATAGCCCCTGAGGCAGGTGTGCCCGCTGAGACTTCGATGGCGTCGATTCCTGCAGCGTCCAGTTTCGCGGCTGCCGTGATCGCATCGGCAAGTTCCAATCCGCCTTCCAGGTTATCGGCGGCGTTGAGTTTGATCATGACAGGATAGCTCGGGCCTGTGGTGCGGCGGATTTCGGCCAGCACATCCAACATGAAACGGCAGCGGTTTTCGATCGTACCGCCATATTCGTCCGTACGCCGGTTGGTTTTTGGGGAGAGAAATTGGTTGATCAAATACCCATGGGCGCCGTGCAGTTGCACCGCATCGATTCCCCATTGCTTTGCTCTGGCAGCACTTCGGCCGAATGCCGTCACGATGCCGTCGATTTGCGTTTTCGATAGCTGCGCCGGTGTTTGCTTATACTGTGCCGTGCTTACTGCCGAAGGCGCCACTGCTTCCAGCCCGGTCAGATCCGCATCCGCTTGTCCGCCGGCATGCACCAGTTGAACGGCCAACGCACCGCCGGCATTGTGGACGACCTGTGCCAGGCGCTTGAAGTCGGATTCGAATCGATCGGTCTGCAGGCCCATTTTTCCTGGCAATTGTTTGCCTTCGGGGCTTACAAAGGTATAACCGGAAATAATCAGGCCGACGCCGCCCCTTGCCAAGGCAGCATAGCATTCATTCAACTTGTCGGTCGGGCGGCCGTCCGGGTCGCACATCCCTTCCCAGGTTGCGCTGCGTACCAGCCGATTGCGCAACGGCATATTCCCTATGCTTGTGGATTCAAACAAGGCGGTCATTGCGTTCTCCTTTTTTTGAACAGATAGATGTCAATTATTATAGTACCATATCCGGTATCTGTTTGTTCCATCTAAATTCTGCACTGATAGGGTTGTCCTCTGATTGACAACCCGGCCAACCTATTGTAGCTTAGTTTTACGTTTCACTTCTTTAATCGCTATTCCATCGGCATCTTAAACTTTCCACGACCGGATGCCTTTTGGAAACAGCGATGAGCAGCGGGCTTTCAGATAGATAACCGGATCATAGCGTATCGTATCGAGCGAGGCGTATGGATCGCAGAACTTTTCTCAAGATCACCGGCTTGGGAAGTGTCGCTTTTGCTACCGGCTGCACGACAGAGCCCGATAGCAACCTCTACAGTTTGGTGCAGGCACCCGACGATATGGTTACCGGAAAGGCTGCCTGGTATGCCTCGACCTGCCGGGAATGCCCTGCCGGTTGTGGCGTTTTGGCGAAAAACCGCGACGGCCGAGTCATCAAGCTTGAGGGCAACCCGCTGCATCCGGTCAACAAGGGCAAGCTTTGCGCCCGCGGCCAGGCGGCGCTTCAGGCGTTATACAATCCGGACCGCATTACCACTGCTTTGATCAAGGTCAAGGGCCGGTTCGAGCAAATTCCTTTTAGTAAAGCCGTTTCGCTTTTGCAACAGCGTATGTTTGCCGCTGCTGCGGCCGGGCCCAATCGTGTCGGAATGCTCACCGAAGTGGTGGGCCAGTCCCTGCTGACGCTCTTTTCCGCCGTATTGTCCAGCAATCGATCCAAAGGCCCTCTGGTTTTCGAACCCTTTGCCTATGAGACCTTGAAATACGCTCACCGACAGATCTTTTCAAAACCCATTCTGCCAAGTTATCGTCTCGATCGAGCCGATTTTCTGATCAGTTTCGGCGCCGATTTTCTGGAGACGTGGCTTTCGCCTGTTGAGTATGCAGCCAAATTCAAAACCATGCATGCATTGGGCAATGGTCGCAAGGCAGCGTTTGTCTATGTCGGTCCCAATCAGACGTTGACGGCGGCAAATGCGGATGCCTGGGTCCATTGCCCTGCGGGCAAGGAAACCGCTGTGGTATTGGGATTGATACACGAGGCCTTCCGCCATAGGCGAGGCAGTAAAATTCCGACACCGTTTCGCGCGGCACTCAACCGATTGACCAATCACTATCCTTTGGCGCGCGTATCGCGATTGAGTGGCGTCCCTGAAGATCGGCTGAAAATGATGGCCCGGCAATTGCTGCAGGCGCGTAAAGCGCTGGTTCTCGGCTCCGCCACCACAGCCACCGGTCCTGAGGCCGCGGCCACAGATCTGGCCGTGGTGATGCTCAATGCGGTTCTGGACCCTTCCTTCTCCCTCTATGATTTCGATCAGCGCCATCGCGTAGAAGTTGCCCAGCCGCGCAGAGCCGTCTATGATTTTTTCAAGCGGGTCGCTCAAAACCCGCTGGATCTGTTGATTCTGCACAATGTAAATCCGCTGTTCAATCTTCCTCCCGCGAGCGGTGCTGCCAAAGCGCTGAACAAAGACAATCGGTTCGTGGTTTGCCTGAGCAACTTCATGGATGAGACAGCTGCGGCATCCGATTTGATCATCCCGGTTCAGCTGCCGCTGGAGACCTGGGATCTATACGAGAGCCGGCAGGCAATGGCGTCGGTCCTGCAGCCCACCGTTGGGAAATTGGGCCGAGCGCCCGGCATCGGCGATCTTTTCATGCAACTGTTGTCGCCGCAACAGCGGCCGGCATCGGACTACCGGCACTACCTGATGGAGCGGGCCGGCGTGGGGCAGACGCGGTCGCTCGATAATGAATGGCTGCACATGGTTCAAAGGGGCGGACGGTTTGAACGGCCCACGCCGACGACCGCACCCGAAATCCGTTGGGACCAGCGACCGGGCTTGGCCCTCAGTGCCCTGGTCGCAAAAGCCGTCGAACAGAAAACCGAAACCGCAATGCTCTACCTGACGCCGTCGTTGCGCCATTTCGATGGACGCGGCACCAACCGGCCGTGGTTGTCCGAAATACCGGACCCCATCAGCCAGGTGGCCTGGCAGAGTCTGGCCTGGATCCATCCGGACATTTTGGCGGAAAAGGGCTGGGCCGATGGCGAGGTGGCGCGCGTGGCAACCGTTCAAGGCCGGATCGAGATACCGGTATACGGCCATCCCGGAGTGGATCGCGGCGCTGTTCTGATCACGATGGGTCAGGGGCACAGCCATTATGGACGCTACGCCAAAGATCAAGGCATCAATCCGATCCTTCTGCTGGATGCCGAAGTGGATGCCGAAAGCGGCGCGCCCATATTTTCGGAAAAGCTGCAATCCCTGGAAAGCACCGGCCGCAAAGCGGACCTGGCGATGACCTCAGGAAGCCGGGTGCAATACGACCGTAAGATTGCCCTCAGCGTTTCGCTGGCGGATGCATCCAAATCCGCTCAAGGCAAACCGGGATTGACCATGAATGACTTCCCCCTGACCTTGCCGTTGCCGGAAGGATATGACCCGCATCGCGACATCTATCCGCCCCATGACCACGACACCTATCGCTGGGGCATGATCGTTGATCTGGACCGCTGCATCGGCTGCAGCGCCTGTGTGGCAGCCTGCTATGCCGAAAACAATATCGGGGTGGTCGGCCGACAGCAGGTGGCCGAGGGGCGCGAAATGGCCTGGTTGCGCATCGAGCGCTACTACGATCCGCAAGATCCGGTGAAGATGATATTTCTGCCCATGATGTGCCAACAATGCGACAATGCCCCTTGCGAATCGGTCTGCCCGGTCTATGCGCCGCATCACTCCAAAGAGGGGCTGAACAATCAAGTTTACAACCGTTGCATCGGCACACGCTTTTGCGCTCAGAACTGTCCGTATAAAGTGCGGCGCTTTAACTGGTTCGACTGGCAGTGGCCCGATCCGCTGCCCAAACAGCTCAATCCCGATGTAACCGTTCGCAGCAAAGGCGTGATGGAGAAGTGCTCCTTCTGCGTCCAGAGAATCAAAGCCGCTCATGGCGTTGCCAAGGATCAAGCCAGGACCATTCGCGACGGTGAAGTCGTGCCGGCATGCGTCCAGACCTGCCCGACAGACGCGTTGATATTCGGAAATTTGATGGATCCCGCCAGCCGGGTGAGAAAACTGGCAGATGATCCCAGAGCTTATCAGGTGATGGGTTACTTGAATACCAAACCGGCGGTGATTTATCTGAAAAAGGTCATCCAAAAGCTTTAGAGAACGGATAGCAATCCCATGTCCGCCTTGACCTACAAAAAAGTTGACGATGCCGTTATCGATACGCTGCATCCGGCCGGAAAGTCCTACTGGGTGCTGGTAGGCTTGCTCTTTATCGGGATTCTGCTGGGGGCCGCATGCTGGCTCTACCAGATATTTGTCGGTATCGGCGTGGGAGGGCAGAACAACCCGGTGCATTGGGGGACCTATCTGATCAACTTTGTCTTCTGGGTGGGAATCGCCCACTCCGGCACCCTGATTTCCGCAATTTTGCATCTGTTCCGAGCGGGCTGGCGCAATCCTATCGCACGGGCCGCCGAGACCATGACCGTATTTGCGGTTTGCACCGCCGGACTGTTTCCGTTTATTCATCTCGGGCGGGTTTGGATGGTGTACTACATGTTGCCCGTACCCAATCAGCGCTTGCTGTGGCCCAATTTTCAGTCACCGTTGATGTTTGACGTGGTGGCCATCAGCACCTATCTGACCGTCAGCTCACTGTTCTGGTATACGGGCATGCTGCCGGATCTGGCCACCATCCGAGATCGCGCCACAGGTGTGCGCCGCAAGATTTTCAGTGTGCTGTCTCTCGGCTGGACCGGTGAGTTTGAGCAGTGGCGGCACCACGCCCGCGGCTATCTCTTTTTTGCCGCCCTGGCCACGCCCCTGGTCATTTCGGTGCACAGCGTGGTGTCGTGGGATTTCGCGCTGGGAGTGGTCCCCGGGTGGCACACCACTATTTTTGCCCCCTATTTCGTGGCCGGCGCCATTCACAGCGGTCTGGCCATGGTGGTAACGCTGATGATTCCGCTGCGAAAGATCTTCCGCCTGGAAAACATCATTACCATGCGGGTTCTGGAGCAGGTCGCCAAGACCATTGTCTTTACCGGCCTGATCGTCGGATTCGCATACGGCACCGAAGTTTTCATCGCCTGGTACAGTCACAACATTGTCGAGATGGAGACCTTTTATTGGCGCGCTTTCGGCGACTATGCCCTGGAGTACTGGATTATGGTGAGCTGCAACACCCTTTTTCCACTGCTGTTCCTGTTTAAAAAAATCAGGACGCGGCTGCCCTGGTTGTTGGTGATCTGCGTGCTGGTCAACGTGGGCATGTGGTATGAGCGATTCGTGATCATTATCGGCAGTGTGGCCCACGATTTTCTCCCTTATGCCTGGGGCCTGTATCGTCCCAGCGGCATTGAATTCGGGATCATGTTCGGGAGCTTTTGCCTGTTTTTCTTCTTGTTCGTTCTGTTCGTCAAACATTTGCCTTCGGTATCGATGACCGAAGTCAAAGAGACTATAAGTTTGGATGAAGGAGCGTCACATGGCCACTGAACGTGTCTCGATAATGGGGCTTTTTGAATCCGAAACCAAAACCGCCGAGGCGATCCGTGAATTGCGCAAGTCGGCCTTTGCCGTCGAGCGGGTTCACACACCCATTCCCAGCCATGCCATCGCGGATGCACTGGCGTTGCCCAAAAGCAAGGTGGGATGGTTTACCCTGGTTGGGGGCATCGTCGGCTTTTTCAGCGGTTTCGCGCTGGCGGCATTTACTGCAACCCGCTGGGATCTGATCGTCGGCGGCAAGCCGGTGGTGGCACTGGTGCCGTTTTTTATTGTCGGTTTTGAATTCACCATCCTGTTTGCGGTGTTCGGCAATGTTCTGGGAATCATTTCACAGGCCAGGCTGCCGCGCTTTAAAACTTACGAGCGCTATGATGCGCGTGTAACCGGAGATCGGTTTGGCGTGCTGGCCAGTTGTCCCACCGAACAGCAACGTGGTTTGCAGCAATTTTTCGAATCCAAGGGAGCTGAGATTAAGGGTTACGGCGTGAAATAATTCCACCGCCTTGCTCTCTAAAGGGGCAATAGACAACGATGAAGAAAAACAATGACCGGCAAAAGAGCCTGACACCCAAATGGTTAACGGCACTGCTATGTTTTTTAATGATTGCCGGTATGGGGATTTTTATCGTCAATGTCGTCACCGGCGACCGGGCCAAAGCCTGGCAGGCCTACCTGGTCAATTTCTTGCTGTTCAGCGCCATCGCTCACGGCGCGGTTTTGTTTTCGGCGTTGATGCATGCCGTGCGCGCGCGCTGGAGCGGCCCCCTGGCCGATCTGGCGGAGTCGTTCAGCGCCTTTTTCCCCGTGTCGTTTGTTTTGATGCTGCTGCTCTATTTCGGCAAAGGGTATGTTTTTCCCTGGATGTACCATGATTTGCACGGCAAAGAGGTGTGGTTGAATCTGCCGTTTTTGATGTCACGCGATGCCGCCGCACTTTTGATTCTATACGGTTTCGGTTTCGCATACCTCTATCACACCCTTTACTTTAAAATAAAAGATCGCGGCGCCGGTGGCATGATCGGCAAACGCTTGTGGCGGCGCTGGCAGTCCAAACCGCCGGATGCCGATCGCTTCCGACGCCGGACGACCCTGTTCGCCATGCTTTACATGCTGGCCTTTGCACTGGTGCTGTCGCTGTTGGGATATGATCTGGTGATGGGGGCCGACCCGCACTGGTATTCCACACTGTT
>JASFGJ010000083.1:0-10379 GCA_050123815.1 Desulfobacteraceae bacterium | reverse complement strand
AGTGGAACGTTTTGGGAACCTATGACTTTAGCGGATCGGCAACGGTTGTGGTCATCTCGGACACCGATAATTGCAGTACGTGCGCTGATGCGGTTCAATTCCAAAATTAAGTAACCAGATTGTTGGGTTTGATTCTGATCATTTGTTACGCATCATCTGCTCGTACTACGCAGATCAAAAACAATTGCAATTTTCTGTGCATTGACTCAAAAATTTGCACATGCTATAGGTGGTTGCGGTCTGAAGGACTACCCGGGCCGCATATCCAAGTTGCCGATTATAAACAAATAGATCGATCCATGAAAAAATTGGAAGTAGCGGTATAAGATTTGCTTAATCGTTCTACGGCGTTATCTTATCGCAATTTCGGGAGTGGATATCTGTATCACATTAAAGCGGCATTTAACCTGATTGTGACCATCAGCGGGTACTTGCTCTCAGCTGACTTTTGAAAGGGCTTTCAGTGGCAAAAATCTGGAGATCGATTGCCATTCAGATTTTCCTCCTGGGACTAATAATGTTTCCAGCCGGCGGTATGGCAGCCGATTTTGAACTTTTCTGGGACGCTAACTGCAATGAAGACCCGACACTGGAAGGCTACTACATCTATTATCTTGAAAATGCATCGGTTGTTGACAACCCAAATGAAGCAACCAAGATCTATCTACCCGTATCCGACGACGGTTTTGATCGAATCCAACCAAGTCACCAGATTTCCAACTTATTAGACGACGTACGCTATTGTTTTGCCATTACCGCTTGGTATGGCGACGAAGAGAGCGACGTATCCAACGAAATATGCGGCATCAATGGTACCCACTCGCCAGAATCCGACCCGGACACGGAATCCGATCCGGAGCCTGACACGGAATCCGACCCCGATACGGACACGGACTCCAACCCGGAGCCTGACACGGGATCCGACCCCGAGCCTGACACGGAATCCGATCCGGAGCCTGACACGGAATCCGACCCCGAGACGGACACGGACTCCAACCCCGAGACGGACACGGACTCCAACCCGGAGACGGACACGGACTCCGACCCCGAGCCTGACACGGAATCCGACCCCGAGACGGACACGGACTCCAACCCGGAGACGGACACGGACTCCGACCCCGAGACGGACACGGACTCCGACCCCGAGACGGACACGGACTCCGACCCCGAGACGGACACGGAATCCGACCCCGAGACGGAGCCGAACACGGATGATGAGGGCACTATGCTCATCATTGACGATGGCGACGACGGCAGTTTGTCCGTTGGCACCTGGGTGGTCTCGGGCGGTGCCGATCCATATGGCACGAAATCCCTTTACAGCAAGGAGGTGGGAGCCACCTATACTTATAAAGCATCGCTTACCGGTCGTCATGAGATCGCCCTATGGTGGACTTATTACCAGTCCCGTTGCGCAGAGGTGCTAGTTGAAATCCATGATGGCGATGAGTTGTTGAATACCGTGCTTGTCGACCAAACACAAAACGGCGGGCAGTGGAACATTTTGGGAACCTATACGTTTAGCGATTCGGCAATGGTTGTTGTCATCTCGGACAATGCTAATTGCAGTACGTGCGCTGATGCCGCATCCTTCAGGCCAATCGCTTCCGATCCAGAGCCGGAAGCCGATCCGGAGCCGGACACCGATGCCGATCAAGAACCAGAACCATTCCCGGGAATCAATCCAAATCCCGGTCCCGGCACCAATCCGGGAGTCACCAACTTATCAGGAGACGGTTCGAGCGGCGGGTGTTTTATCACCAACTTAAAATAGATGCCTTTTCCATTGAAATAACCTCTTGATTTTTCACCGGCTTCAGGCTAGTATGGATCCTGCTGCCATGAGCAGTACGAAGCGAAAAGCGTGTCCCCCCAACTCAGCATAGAGTAATCTACATCAAAGAAATAGAAGTCTGCATAAACGTGAAAAATTCAGACGATCGCTAAATTACAGTGCTATCTTCTATACTGGGGCAATGGGGAGGCAAGTGCAGACTGCTTTACCCATCCATTCCAGTAGTCGTGACTCGTTCAAAGGAGGGGATATGGTCGATCACACGATGCCATTTGGTGAACGCAGACTACATGAACGCAAGTCGTGTTCTCGAACCGTGGGAGTTGTTGATTCAAATAGCTCATATTTTGCCCATCTCAGAGATTTAGCGCCTGGCGGCGCTATGATCGAACCACCGTTGGAAATCAAATCACAGATAGGCGAAGAGTTGATTATGACAATCCCCTATGGATTGAAAAAGCATGAATTGACGGTGAAAGCCAAGATCGCCTGGATACGGCCCAACGGTATTGGGGTTCGATTTGTAACGAAAGATTCCGGTTCGTGAAATGATCCAACGATTGCATGCGGCATGCAATCGCAGTCAAATCTAAAGATCGGTTGTAAGCTCTTCGAAGCGAAAGGCCTCTGGAAACTCGCCTTCAAGTGCCTGAAGGCCAATCGTGCTTTTTAGCAAACGATCAGTATCCATTTTCATACATGCCCGACAGAGACACACTTGAACAAATAACTCACCGATATGAAAGCGGCAAACATGGGTTGCCGGTTCGGTTTCGCAAGCATAGCACGGTATGCGCAGATCTACGGGTAATGGTTTAGGAGATTTGATTTGCATGGCTGGACCTTTCTTTTAGTTCTGCTCCTACAATCTTTGAGATTTAGATGTTTCCTGTGACTCGGCCATTAGAAAGAGCAATAGATGTGCCAAACCATGCAAATACAACACAACACTTTGTTTTTTATAGTTAAGACATACTTGAGTCCTCGGCGATTTGCCCCGGCAGCCGGCCACAGTGATAGATTTGTATAACTGGCGACTATCAATTAGATAGTTTGAGAGCGCCTAAGTTCTTTAAAGACTCCAATAAACGATTCCCTTGGATCGGGCCTTAGCACTGTCAAGAGCGTTTTTTACATCGACGACGATCGGATCGCCGTCTGAGCAGAGCCCTGCGATGCCTTCAATTCCCATTTCAGTATACGCCTTGTGCATCACGGCGATTACGACTGCATCGACTCCCTGAAGCGCTTCCATGGAGGACATTTCCAACCCATAATAGCGCTTTGCCTCTTCGGCATCGGCCAACGGATCGTGCACCAGCACCTGTACTTCATACTCTTTTAATTCATCGACGATATCCACCGCACGTGTGTTGCGCAGGTCGGGCACATCTTCTTTAAATGTGATTCCCAGCAAGGCCACTTTTGCACCTTTAACAGCGTTGCCCTGCTGAATCAACAGTTTTACGGTGCGCTCTGCAATGTACTTGCCCATCCCATCGTTTACCCGACGGCCGGCTAAGATCATCTCAGGATGGTAGCCCAACGAGTCGGCCTTGAAAGTAAGATAGTAGGGATCAACACCGATGCAATGCCCTCCCACCAGTCCCGGTCGAAACGGAAGAAAATTCCACTTCGTACCGGCCGCTTCAAGTACTTCCAAGGTACTGATGCCCATAATATCAAAAATCATGGCCAGTTCATTCATCAACGCTATGTTCAAATCGCGCTGGGTGTTTTCGATGACCTTAGCGGCTTCCGCCACTTTAATGCAAGAGGCCTTATGAATGCCGGCTGAAACAACACGACTGTAGACTTGCTCCAAAAGCTCTGCAGTTGCACAATCGGAACCCGATACGATTTTTACAATTGAATCCAGGGTGTGCACCTTGTCTCCCGGATTTATCCGCTCTGGAGAATACCCCACGCCAAAATCCCGCCCAAAGCTGAGTCCCGACTCTTTTTCCATCAGTGGAACGCACACCTCCTCAGTCGCACCGGGATAAACTGTCGATTCAAAAACAACGCACGACCCGCTTTGCAGACAGCGCCCGGCAATCACTGAGGCGCTTCGCAACGGTGCCAAATCAGGGATATTGTATTCATCAATTGGCGTAGGCACCGCTACAATGATGAATCTGCACTTGGCCAGGTCTTGCTCTGCATTGGTGAATTCGATTTTTACAGCAGACAGCTCGCTGTCTTCGACTTCAAGCGTGCGGTCGTGACCGCTGCGTAATTCATCCAAACGTTGAGCATTCAAATCAAAGCCAACAACATCAAAATGAGCAGCCAAATGTACAGCCAGCGGCAGCCCAACATAGCCCAACCCGACCACGGCAATTTTGTCTTTTCGCGATGTCAACGATTCAATTGTAACCATCGATATGCTCCTATCCTGCGATGATGCAACAAGTCTTTCAGCAATTAAGGTCCTTTTCGTTCCGCTTTTTATATACCCAAGATACAATCAACACAAATGGTTTCTTCTGCCCTTAATCCGCCAATCTTTTCAGCAGCTGTTTCGTTTCAGCTTCGGTCAAGTACCGCCAGGCACCGGGTGGCAGTTTCCCTAATTGGATATTTGCCATGCGAATTCGCTTTAGGCGGCTGACGTGATGCCCCAGGTGACGAACCATACGCCGAATCTGGCGGTTCCGACCCTGTTTCAGAATGATGCGAAAGCGTCTTCCAGAAAGACGCTTGACAACAGCCGGACGAGTTCGGCGCCCCTTCAAGACGATACCCATTTCCATCTGTTTCAAATCAGCGTCATCAATGGGCCGCTGAAGTGAAACCTCATACTCTTTTTCGTGATCGAACCCGGGATGGGAAAGCTGATGGTGCAGTCTGCCGTCATTGGTCAGCAGCAACAGCCCGACGGACTCTTTATCCAAGCGTCCGATAGGGAAAAGGCGGGTGGGCAGATCGATCAGATCGACAACGACCTGTTCGCCGGGATGCTTGCAACTGCTGACATACCCTTTGGGTTTGTTCAGGGCTATATAGATCCGCTTGGCAACGCTGCCGATCGTTGCGCCGTCAACCGCAACACGATCCAACTTAGGATCTATTTTCGTGCCCAATTGCGTAACGGTCTCTCCATTAACGCTGACCCGGCCTTTCCGGATGAGGTTCTCTCCGGCCCGACGACTGCAAACGCCGGCGTCGGAAAGATATTTCTGCAAACGAAGCAATGGCATATTCCTGGCCTGCACTCTTAATTAGTGTCCATCCATTTATTCCCTCTCCCTTGAGGGAGAGGGTCAGGGTGAGGGTGTAAGGCTTTGACATCACACCCCCTCACCCAGCCTCTCCCCCGAAAGGGGGAGAGGAGAACGGTATTTATGGATGGACACTAATTAGGTCCTGTAATCTGCGTTGATCTGAACATACTCCACCGACAAGTCGCTGGTCAGAATGGCATCGCATCCCGAGCCTGAATTAAGATCGATCGTAACCGCAAACTCAGACCGTTGCAATATCGACGCGGCTTGAGCTTCGGCATCGGAGCCGCAATAGCTGCCCTGAGAAACCAACTTCACGTGATCGAAGTAAAGATCGATTCGATCTGGATCAATGGGGATACCGGCTCGACCAACCGCGGCGATGATACGTCCCCAGTTGGCGTCTTGCCCGAAAAAGGCGGTTTTCACCAGCGGGGAATGGGCGACCGTGTCGGCGATTTGCAATGCCGCCTTGTTGGAAGATGCCCCCCGTACGTTTATCTCGACGACCTTGGTTACCCCTTCGCCATCTTTAATCAACATACGGGAGATCTCCTGCAAGGCCTCGGCCAGCACAGCATTGAAAATCTCAAACTGCGATGCAGTTCGTATCTTCACGCCTGACACACCATTGGCTAGAGCCAGAACGGTATCATTGGTACTGGTATCGCCGTCGATGGTGATACGATTCAGCGTTTTGTTCACTGCGCCTTCCAAGAGCTGCTGAAAAGGGTTGCCATCCAGATCCGCGTCGGTGCAGATAAAACAGAGCATGGTGGCCATATCCGGGCGTACCATCCCGGCGCCCTTGGCAATAGCGAGCAGGCTAAATGTACGTCCATCAATCACCCCTTGCTTTTGGACCAATTTAGGAACGGTATCTGTGGTCATTATGGCACGGGCAAAATCACTGAACCCATCAGCGCGCGCGGCCGCGGTCAAGTCCGGTATGGCTGACCGTATGCGATCCATAGGCAAAGGGACGCCGATGACCCCTGTCGATGCAACCAGAACGTCCCTGATATTCAACTGTAATGCCGTCGCGGTTTCGCCGGCGGTTGCATAGGCATGACCTCGGCCCTCTGTCCCGGTATAGCAGTTGGCATTCCCCGAATTGACGATCACCGCCCGGGCGCTGCCGCCGGTCAGATGATCTTTGCACAACAAGACAGGAGCCGCCTGGATCTGGTTGCGTGTATATACGCCGGCTGCCGTAGCCGCGGTCGTGGAAAAGATCAATCCCAAATCAAGTGCACCATTTTTCTTGATACCGGCGGCAACCCCAGCCGCCTTAAATCCCGGGCAATGATACGATGTTGTCACGCTTCTCTCCATATTCTTAAGTGGTAATTGTCAATTGGACAATCAATGGTCTAAATTGTGTAAAATGTCAACTTACCCTATCGTTGTGGAAACCGGAGGGCTCCAGAGCCTCCCGCCATAGATCGACGGGATAAAAGCGCCGGTCGAAGATCCTGCGACCGGCGGGAGTCTGGAGTCCTCCGGCTTCGACAACGATAGGGTTAAAGATTTCAGTTGCCAATAGCCGTTAATTTGAATAGATAGACCGAAAATAGTTCAAATGTCACTGAAAGAGAGCAACATGTTCGGAAACGCACCGCAACTAATATGCCCGCAATGCCACCGGAATTTGACCATGCATCGCAGTTGAAGAGAGGTCCGTTGGCGCTGCATGGATTGCAGCCAAACCTATGAACTGGGGGATCTAATCGACCAGATGGATGAGCGCATGGAATCTGCTCTGGCCCATCTGCATTGCGACAGGATATAACCGGCATGGTCCTACAGCACTTGTTCCCCGTATTCTCATTGATTCTATTGGGCATCCTGCTCAAACACTATGGATTGACCAATAAGACGTTTCTTGCCACAGCAGACCGTTTAATCTACTATATTTTTTTTCCTGCGCTTTTGTTTTGGAAAATCGGAGGCGCCCGGATCGACTTCACGCCTGAGCTATTACGATTCTACATGGCCGTTGCAGGCGCTGTCATAATTGTTTACCTGGTGAGCGTTCTGTATATTTTGGTGTTTAAAGTTCCTGATTATCAGGCCGGCGCTTTCTCGCAAAGTTGCTATCGCTTCAACACCTATATTGGTGTTGCGGTAATCCTGAATCTCTTTGGCACACAAGGTGTTGCCCGCTTCGGTGTTCTGATCGGTGTAATGATCCCAATGATCAACCTGCTGGCGGTAACCACGCTGATATGGTTTTCCGAACAGCCCGGCGATTGGCGACGACGGATTGGCATTACCAGCAAGGCCCTGATCAGCAATCCGCTGATCCTGGCATGTTTGTGCGGTCTGTTTTATGCTCGATTTGCTCAGGCGTTTCCACCTTTTATCGACAACACGCTGAGCCTGGGCGCCTCGGTCTCTTTACCCCTGGCCCTGTTCTCCATTGGCGGAAGTCTCACATTGGGCACGCTAAAAATGCACCTGTCGCTGGCAACCATCAGCGTCGTGCTTAAATTGCTGCTCCTGCCGTTGGTCGGCTACTTGCTCATGCGGATTTTGGATGTAGACCAAGCGTTCATCCCCATCGGCGCTATCTTTTTTGCGCTGCCCACCTCCACGGCCATTTATGTGCTTTCCGCCCAGTTATCCAGCGATACGGAATATGCAAGCGCCGCGATTGTCCTGTCCACCGCGTTGTCGTTTATCTCTTTGTCATTTGTTCTTTGGTGGCTCAATGCATAGAAATTTTAAACTCACCATAGAGTATGACGGTTTAGCATACCAGGGATGGCAACGACAGCCCAACGGCCCCTCCATTCAGTCCACCATCGAGAATGCTTTAAAACGGATGACGAACCAAGCAATCACACTGATAGGCTCCGGGCGGACCGATGCCGGTGTGCATGCCTTGGCCCAGGTGGCTAATTTTAAATGTGACACACGTATCGAACCAGATGCATTTCAAAAGGGGTTGAACAGTATCCTGCCCGACGATATTGTAATCCAGGCGTGCGATGAGGTTCCTGCCGAGTTTCATTCGCGTTTTGACGCCATAAGCAAGCGGTACCACTACCATATATTGAACCAACCGCTGCCAAAGGCAGTCGGCCGCCATTATGCCTGGTGGATTCGCAAGCCATTGGACCTCAGTGCGATGAGGGAGGCGACACACCACCTTCTCGGCAGACACGATTTTAAGGCATTTGAGGGCGCCGGCAGCCCACGTTCTCACACCATACGTCATATCATGCTGGCCGATCTTGTCGATCAGCCAAACGGCATCGTTCGTTTCGGTGTCGAGGCGGATGGGTTCCTCAGATATATGGTGCGCAACATTGTCGGGACTCTAGCGGCCGTTGGTCGCGGTGACATTGATGCGTCTCGGTTCAAAGCCATTCTCCTGTCTAAAGATCGAAATAAGGCGGCGGCGACGGCGCCTGCGCATGGGCTCTTCCTGGTAAAAGTAAGCTACTGATTTTGTCCCCTTTCGTGCCCTTGCTTGTTTACAATTGTATACGCAATGTCATAAACTTAAGCGTTTGGTGCTTTTCAAATGTCTTTCGGGACACCAATAAAACTCAGAACCCCCCCCTTCTGAACAGATTAATCGATACGCCACAAACAGATGTTCACTGTTTGGCCGTTGGCACCTAAATTGCTTTGAATATTAAAGCAGCAACCATGAGGGAAATTGGTTGGGATCGAAAGGTATCTACTGGTAAAATTAAATTTTAACGTCGTTGTCCAATGCCAGGAGGCACATACCAAATACAGTGGAACAACGGCACAAAGGAATACCGATGATTGAAACAGCTTTTCTGGATAACAATGGCTCAATGCTAAGCAATTTGAAAAACATCGACGTGTTGGAACCGTTCGAGGATCAGGAACTGCAAAGGCTCATGGAAATGAGCAAAATCCGCAAATTCAGCGCCGGTGAGTCTATTGTAAAAGAGGGTCAAACAGACACATGGCTCTATATTCTGATGTTTGGCCGGATCAAGGTCAGCAAAAATGGAAAACAGGTCGCCGTATTGGATCGCAAGGGAGAAATATTTGGCGAGATGGGGGCGCTGAACAGCGCGAGGCGCTCCGCCACTGTTTTTGCGGAAACAGACACGGTGTGTTTGGCCACGGATATGTTTTACCTGGAAAAACTTACCGGAAACGATAAAATCGCATTTGGCTACGTTCTGTATCGTCTGCTTTCAGAAATCTTGTCGCGGCGCCTGCGTCAGACGACCGCGGCTCTGATTCAGTCCAAAAGCCGTCTTAATTTCAAATTCTGGTAGAAATCAATGATGCTCATACACTCGGAACGGGCGTCCCATCGCTTGATCCGGATTTCATCTGCACCACTTTTTGGTTGTAAAAGGCAATGACTTCCCGCCGATTGAGCATCCCCAGCAAACGGGAATGATCCTCTTCCTGCACCACGGGCAGGCTGTCCAGGTTTTTTATGGTGAATTTTTTCAAGACGGAGTTGAGATCTTCCGATGGGGTAGTCACGATAATATCCGATGTGCCGATATCCTTCATCACCACCAGATGCTCTATCTCCGGGGAAAACAGTACGCCGCGGACATCGTTAATGGAGAAAATACTCACCATGCGTTTTTGTGCATCCATGACAGGAAAATAGTGCTGCGTGGTTTTTGAAAAATAGTGCTTGAATTCAAGAAAAGGCATATCCTGCGGTATTTGCCTTACTTTCTGCACATGGGGAAAAACGTCTTTAACGGTAAACGATTGCAAAAGATCGATAAAAAAGCTGCCGGCATGGGCCGGCGAATCAATTTTGCTTCTGACCTGTCGATGAAAAATGGTCCAGCGACGAGCCATCAGATAGGCAACCGAACAGACCATCAGGCTCGGAAGCAGCAAATGATAGGAATTGGTCATTTCAGAAACAAAAATTATGGTGGATATGGGGGTGTTTGAAACGGCGGTGAAAAACCCCGCCATACCTACCACGACAAAAGCACCTGGTTCAGTGACCACTTTGGGCATGAGCTGATGGAAGAACTTGCCGACGGCTCCTCCCATGGCACCGCCGATGACAACTGACGGACCAAAAACACCGCCGCTGCCGCCGGAACCGATCGAAAACGAAGTGGTCAAAATTTTCCCAAATGCCAATATTAACAGGAATCCGATCGTAATCTCGGGAAAATCGCCCATTTTGAGCGCTTTTTGGGCAAAACCATATCCGAATGCCAGACATTGGGGCCAGAAAAATCCAATCAAACCGGTGCACAGACCGCCGATAGCGGGTTTGATATGCGGCGGTATCTTTTTAATCTTCTCGAAGAAATGGATGGTGCCGTAAAATGTCTTGACGTATATTGCACCCGTTCCGACCAGCACCATCGCCAGTA
>JASFGJ010000082.1:0-10409 GCA_050123815.1 Desulfobacteraceae bacterium | reverse complement strand
ATCCCCTCTTTAGAATTCTCTGATCAACCGGTGTTACGCCTGAGCCTTCTTTTGTTTCGGCTTGGGCTTTTTCTTTTTCAGGCAATCCTTATCCTTACGGACGAACGCGCACAGCTTTGGATTGTAATACTCCTTACAATTTAGAGGATTATAAAGCGGGCATTCGGGATGTTTTTCAGACATATATTTCAACTCCCTCTCAATTTTATACTTTCAATGGCCGATCTGTCGGGTCGGACAACGAATTTAGGCCTTGTGAGTATCATAAAATATTAAAATTTACAAGTGATTATATTTACTGGTATTGACCATCCAAGACTTGGAGTGGTAAGTTTTGACAATTGCCGGTGGGCATTGTAAGACAAGTCAGGCAGCCATCATCCGCGGCCAACCGGATGCAAGGCACCCTTCAGGCAAGGACATCACACAATCACGCAACACTGTAAATATTCATGGACCTTTATCATCGTACAAAAGAATCAATTCTTTCCATATGCAGGCAAACCCTGAGCTTAATTGACCAATGCGAGGCGCTCTCAGGAGACAATGCAGGCAGCTTCGACCAGTGGAAGCAAATTGGCGCTCAGATCGAACAACAACTAATGGAACATGTGGTGCGGATTGCCGTTGTCGGCGCCATAAAATCAGGTAAAAGCACGCTGGTCAATGCCTTGTTGCGAGACGACCATTTAAAACGCGGTGCCGGTGTTGTAACATCGATCGTGACGCGAGTGAGGTGGGGTGAGAAGCTGAAGGCAAAGCTGTTTTTTAAATCCTGGGATGAAATCAACAGCGATATCGAGTCGGCTTTGGTACTCTTTCCATCGAACGAATGGCGTCAGCCGGACAGCAATTTCGACATACGGCGAAACCATGATCGCAGTGAACTGGAAAAGGCGCTGTCAGAGTTGGATAACCGGTACCGGGTTGCGCACAATGGTCTGAATGCCGACGGTGTCCTACTGGCATCCTATCTGAAAGGTTACCAGCATGTTGAGAAACTTGTCGGCGCCGACCGGAACATCAAAGAGTTCAGCGAACAGCAATTCTCCGGGCATCGCAAGTTTGTTAGCGATGATGCCTTGGCAGTCTACCTGAAAGACATCCAACTAACCATCGCCTCGAAAGGATTGGGGGCAAATATCGAGATCGCCGATTGCCAGGGCAGTGATTCACCGAACCCGCATCACATGGCAATGATTCAGGACTATTTGCTCAAAGCGCATTTGATTATTTACGTCATCAGCAGCCGGACCGGATTGCGCCAGGCGGACATCCGCTTCCTTTCCATCATCAAACAAATGGGCATCGCCGACAGCATCCTTTTCGTCTGTAACAGCGACATCGACGAGCACGGTAGTCTGGAAGATTTAGAGCATCTGGTACAGCGAATAAAGGAAGAACTTTCTCTGGTGATTCCCGAGCCGCAGCTGTATGTCTTTTCCGCATTGTATCATCTGTTTGATGCACTCAAAACGCAGCTGCCGGACCGTGATAAAGCACGGCTGAACCAATGGCGAAAATCCAAAGGCCTGGTTTCCTCCACCGAAGTAGAACTGGCATCGCTAATCCGTACATTGGAGCAAAAGCTGACACGTGAACGCTCGGCTGTGCTTTTGCACAACCAGTTGGAAAGGGTCGGTGTGATTGAAAAAGGATTGCAGCACTGGATCAGTTTCAGCCGTGAGTTGATGCAGCGAGATTCGGATGAATTTCATCAGGTCGTGGAGCGGATCGACAGCCACCAAGGGCATCTGCATCAGATCCAGTCCATGATCCACACGACGCTGCAAGGTAGCGTACAGACATTGAAGGGCGATTTGCGAAAGGCCATTGACGGATTTTTCGACCATACCAGTGGAAACATTATCAAAATGGTGCTGGCCTTCGTTCGCGATTACCGTGCTGATTTAAGCGCCTACCGGGAGCCACTTGCAAGCTCGGGTTTTACACACACACTTTACCTGGTTTTTCAAGAGTTTAAGCAGGCCGTGGATCGATTCATGGCCGAAAAGATCAATCCCGAAATCATTGGCTTTGTGGGTCGCCAGGAAGCCCACTTGGTTGAGTATCTTCGCTCGATCCCCCTGCCGTTCGAATCCATGATCAACGATGCCCTGCAGCAATACGAGACCGCTATGGCCAAGTTCGGGCTGCCGCAAGGACCCGGCAGGCTTCACTTCGACACTGCGTCGGACATTGAGGCCGTCAAACACTCTTTGGGTATTGCATTGCCTCCTGCCGCTGCGAGCATGCGCTATTCCGCCCAAATAAAAACGGAAGCGGTCCTGCGCCTCGGAGTCTTTTCGTTGCTGCAGGTGGTGCGCAAAGCACTAAAAAAGTCGGACGGCGGACGGCATGATGACACACTCAATGCTTTGAAAGGGGGCATCCGTCGGATGAAAAGGGAGACAGAGCGCTCCATAAACGATCATTTTAAGGATTACCGAGAAAATCTCAAATTTCAATATTTGTTACCGCTGGCCGAGGCCGTCGGTCGACGGCTTTACGAAGCCTTAACCGGACAATTTGAGGCCTATGGCAATATCTTGAAATCGATTGTTGAAGGGATGAGCGGTGAATGCAGGGACTTAGATAAGTCTGACGCCGATTTGAGCCGTATCGCTCAGGCCCTCGATCAGATCAAAAGCCAGCGGCAGGAATTGCGCAGCGGGGTGGATCATTTGCGCAAAAGTGCAGATGCCGGTGAGGATGCATCCACAGCCGGTGTGAACCCTAACGTTGCATAAAAAAGAGAAAGAGGAGACCTTTTTATGGCTACTCGAACCATCGCCATTGCAAATGAAAAGGGAGGGGTTGGAAAAACGGTAACAGTCGTAAATCTGGCCGCTGCGCTGACACGAGCGAATCAGAAAGTCCTGGTCGTTGATATGGACCCCCAGGCCAATGCCACCAGGGGGCTGGGAATCGATCCGGATCAGATCGATCTGTCCGTTTACGATCTGGTCTGCAAACCGGATGGTGTAGATGTATCAAAAGCGATTTCCGAAACCGCTTGGGAAGACCTCGATTTGATTGCATCCAATGTGGATCTGGCCGGCGCAGAAGTAGAACTCGTGGACGAGGAGGGTCGCGAGGATCGATTGAACACGGCGTTGTCGGCGCTGGACAATACCTATGATTTTATTCTGATCGATACGCCCCCCAGTTTGTCTCTATTGACGGTCAACGTGTTTGCGTATGCAAAGCAGGTGTTGATTCCCTGTCAAACGCATCCCTACTCATTCGCCGCCCTGTCCGAACTGTTCGATACAGTGGATGCCATCAAGGCCGAGATCAATCCGCAGATCGAGATTTTAGGAATTCTCCCAACCTTTTTCGATGCGAGAACACGAGTGAGCCGGCAGGTGCTGGTTCAACTCCAGACGGATGAGCGTTACCGGGATCAATTGTTTCAGACCGTCGTTCGTATCAACACCACTATCGCCGAGAGCGCGGCAGTGGGAAAACCGGTAGTTTTCTATCGCCAGGGCAGTTACGGCGCCATCGACTACAACGATCTGGCGGATGAGCTGTTGGAAAGAAACTAACGTTCAAGGTTCAACGTTCAATGTTCGCTGGCTTCGAACATTGGCCTCATCAGATTGCAAAGACCGGAATTTGTGAGAAGGCGGAACCTATCACATTGAAGCTTGAACCCTGAACATTGAACTATTGATTCACCCCCATCTGCGCCAAGTGTTCCTTGGCGAATTCAATGGAATCATCGAGTTTGAGGGCCAATTGATAGTATTCGATGGCCTTGGTGTTCTTTCCCATGGCCCGGTAATTGGATGCGATGTTGGCGTAATCGATGGCTGAGCTCGGGTCCAAGGCAATCAGCTTTTCAAAGCAATCGATGGCCCTGGCATGGTCCTGAAGCTTATAATGGCAGAATCCCATCAAGTTCAACGTATCGGTTCTTTCCGAATCGATATGATCCGCTTTTTCCAAAACCGACAATGCCGTTTGAAACTGTTCCGACTCTTTGTGGCATACGCCCAGATAGGTGTAGATGCTGGCCAGATCCTCGGCCGGCGGCTCCAATTCGGTGGCGCGGGTCAGATGTTTGGCGGCAGATTCAATATTGCCCTGATTCAAATGGATCTGACCCAGATAAAACTGGATATAGTACTTGTTGGGAAGCTGGGCATCAAATTCCTTTAGAGCATTCACCGCAGGACCTGGGGAATAGGTTTCAGTGATGATTTTGGAAACTATCATTCCCACAGAAGCATTGGGTGCGCGTTCGCGAAAATGGGTTCCAGGAATGATGGTATAAAATGCTGGTGCGGCCAAATCGGGATGGGTGACATCCACCACCAAAACATCCATGTTTCTGGCTGCAAGTGCTTCGACACAGTTTTCAACTTCAATTTTAATGTTGTCATTGCCAAGGTTGGGCAGATCCGTGATATCGACCGAGATACCTGGCTCTGTTACGTAGCGGGCTTCGTCAAGAGAACGGAACTTGGGAAGACCGCTGGCTTCGTAATTGCCGCCGCTGTTAAAGTCTCCTGCCAGTTGGGCCACTTCGGTCAACGCGCGGCACATGGCTTTTGCAGCACTTGGCATGGTGCCGGCGGTCCAGACGATTTCACTGCGATCCGGGAAGGTGGCAGGATCCCATGCCAAAGCGCCGACACTCGGAATCCCCATGTCCAATGTAAAATCGGAAAGAATCAGCTCGATGCCGTTTGCGCGATATTTTCCGATCAATTCCCGTACCACCGGGTCTTGGATCGTGTCCGGGTTGATCAATGGGACTCGGCGCTTTTGATGGCTGATGACGGATGACACATGGCGCTCGACCACTTCGCTTATTCCCTGGCACAGGGCCTCCTCGATGCCGTTGCCGGCGCAGGAGCCGTTGAACTGGTTGATCGTCCAAAACCAGTTGAATGGTATCATTATGGTATCTCCCCGGGTCAGGCTGTGCGCCCAGGTCCACTGAAGGGGCAACTGGTTAAAGAATTGTTGAGCGATCTCCCGGTCCTGGGAAGCATCATCCACAGATTGGGCAATCGTATCAAATGCCAGCGCCGGCTCGTTAAGATCGGATAGCGGAGCAAAGACAAAATTCGCTTTATTGCCATAGAAGCTGAACAGGCTGAATCGTTCGCCGAGTTCCATAACCGCGCTGGCTTGGGCCTGCTCGGGCGTGGCGCCTTTTCCCATCTGCTTGTAATTGCCAATGGCCGCGCGAGCCTGAGGACCACAGATGCTGAAATAGACCGGGATATCCAATCGACCGCTGTCGATACGCACGATATCGTCGAGTATCTGCAAGCCGGTGATAGCCAATCGGTCTTTGAACCGTTGAATGGTCTCGGCGGGCGTAATAATTTTATCCTGGTCGTGGCTGAACGTTTTTTGCGCGTCTTTGAGGATGAGTGATTTCGGGCGCATAATAATCCTTTAATAATTTTGACTTTCTGAATCAAGCTAATGTCTCTACTTGCATCGCACCTGTAAATCAAGGCTTTTCCAGTTAACATACTAAAAAAGTATAGAATTGGCAGGGCGGCTGTGCCTTGCTTTTTAACCGCAAATACGGTAGGTCTTCAACAACGTTCACGCCTACCCGATGGTGAGATAACTTTAGGTAAACACAAACGATTCTCGAAAAGGAACTCCGTGATGAAGCGTAAGGCCGATCTGGAACGGAAAACAAAAGAGACTCAAATAGCCGCCGCATTGAACCTTGATGGCAGTGGCGAATATGAAATTAGTACGGATGTGGGCTTTCTCGACCACATGTTGGCCCTTTTTGCCGCCCATGGTCTGTTTGATCTCAACGTAAGTGCACAGGGCGATATAGAGGTTGACTATCATCATACGGTAGAAGATGTCGGCCTGGTTATCGGCAGCTTGATCAATAAAGCGCTTGGGACCCGGAAAGGCATTGTGCGCTATGGTCAGTCCGCAGTACCGATGGATGATGCACTGGCAGAAGTGGTCATCGATCTGTCCAACCGGCCATATCTTGTGTTCCGGCAGCCTGCAGAAATGCCGCGTCAAAACGTTTTTGACGCATCTCTGGCCAAAGAGTTTTTCCGAGCCGTCGCACAAAAAAGCGGTATGAATCTGCACATAACTATCGTATATGGTGAGAACTGGCACCATATGATCGAAGCGGTATTTAAAGCGTTTGCCAGGGCTTTGCGGCAAGCTGTGGCTATGGACGGCCGACGAAAGGGCGTACCGTCCACCAAAGGAAGCCTATAGACTTTAAGATAATGTTTAAAATCTATATAAACGACTTATAGCGAGGCCATCGTGCGATTGGACAACAAGTATAGATCGAATCCATTGATGGTGCTGGTGCTTTTCGCCTTGGCCGGTTGTGCGAAAGATACTGCTCAAACGACGGCAGTGCCGGCGGCGCCGGCGGCGCCACAGAAAATATGCAAGCGGGTGGTGGTGCTCCCATTTGTGGATCTGGCAGTGGTATATGGACCCAATGCAAGCGTGCGGGGTCCGCTTACCCGTAAAGTGTTTGTTACCGATGCCATTGCAACGCATGGCGAGCTGTTCATGACAAAGACGTTGCGGCGCCTGCTCAGAGCCGAACCAAACGTCCAATGGGTAACGGCCAAAGCACCGGAAATGGTAAGCTCCCCCAAATCAGGATCGCGACCGGAATTGATCCGTTTACTCCAGTCCTTGGGACGCAGGCATAAGGCTGATGGTGTGCTGATTGGCTATTTGTATGCATTTCGCGAGCGAAAAGGGGGCGCTCTCGGTGCTGAATCGCCTGCCTATGTCGCCTTCGAAGTGGTCCTGATATCGGTGGAATCCGGGCGACTGATATGGCAGCCCAAATTTTCCGAGACACAGGAGCCTTTGAATCAAAACTTGTTTGAATTGGGTAAGTTTATACAGCGCAAAGGTCGTTGGGTAACCGCCCGTGAAATGGCCACACAGGCGCTTAAAGAGATATTCCAGACTTATCCGGGGCCGACGGTCGATGCAGGGACCGAGTAACCGGCCCACGTCTGATTGGGCCACCATAGAATCCCTCCTGATGCACATTGCCTAAATTCGTTACTGAGGGTTCGCGCAAAAATAACTTCACATTTTTAAACGCCGATGCATCCTACCTGACTGCGTTGCGAAAGCTTGACATATCTCGATATGCCGGTCGAAGATCCCGTTGTGTTTTCGGGGCGCTTTCGCGCCTTGCCAGGCAGGCGCTTCAACACTTAAAAATATCAATATATATTACTAAATCAATGATTGACATGTGCAAAAAGAATATATAGTGTAAAAAATTTTAAAATTAGGGGAGGTGCGTGGGCGCATTAACCCGAATTCAACGGATGATCCGCTTTAGCTATGGACGGAACGGATAACGGCAGCGTAACAATTGATCTGAGGTAGGTTGCTTGTCTGCCACCCGAATGTTGCATCGAATAAGCGGAGGGTGACCTTATTGGCACGATCGATACCCAGCGAAACCATAAATCGGATTCAAAACGCGGCAAATATAGTCGATATCGTTGGCGACAGCGTGGTTCTAAAAAAATCCGGTAGAAACTACCTGGGACTGTGCCCTTTTCATGCCGAAAAGACACCCTCGTTTACCGTCAGTCCGGAAAAGCAGATTTTTTATTGTTTTGGATGCCATAACGGCGGCAATGTTTTCAACTTTGTTATGCAACATGAGGGAGTTTCGTTTCCAGAGGCCGTGCGCTCCATTGCAGGTCGATACGGCATTGAAGTACCTGATCATCGACTATCACCCGAACAGAAAAGGCAACTTTCTGAAAAGGACAAGCTCTATCGTGTGAACGAAATTGCTCTGTCTTTTTTCCGGTCTGCACTGCATGATTCGCGTACCGGTCAACACGCCATGACCTATTTGCTGGGGCGTGGCATGACGCGAAAAATCATTGATAGGCACCAACTGGGGTACGCACCGAAGCGATGGGATGGTTTACTGCGCTATATGAAACAGAAAAAGGTGCCATCGGTCTATCAGCAAAAGGCCGGATTGATCGTACCGCGAAAGGATGGCAGGGGTTTCTATGATCGGTTTCGGGACCGAATCATTTTTCCGATTTTCAATTTGAACCGACAAATCATTGGCTTTGGAGGCCGTGTAACGGGCGAAAGTATGCCCAAGTACTTGAACTCGCCCGAAACAGAGATATACAACAAACGGCGTTCTCTATACGGGATCGATAAAGCCAACAGGGCGGCGCGCAGTTCCGGCATCGTCTATCTGGTGGAAGGCTATTTCGACGTTCTTGCGATGCACTTGTACGGCATTGAAAATAGTGTGGCGACACTAGGTACCGCCTTGACAACTGAAAATGCGAAACTACTTAAAGGAATGGTGGGCACAGGCCATGTGAGGTTGGTTTACGATTCAGACCAGGCTGGCATCAAAGCGGCACAACGCAGCATTGCCATCTTCGAAGCCGAAGCTCTGGATGCAAAAATATTGGTGCTGCCCAAAGGCGATGATCCGGATAGTTTTCTCAGAGAGCACGGTCCAGACGATTTTTTCAAAGCGGCAGACCGAGCCAAAGGGATGATGGCATTTCTAATTGACTCCGCCATTGCACGGCAGGGCCTATCCATTGAAGGCAAAGTCAAGGTGGTTTCAGAACTGAAATCGCCGTTGCTGGAGCTTCAAGACAGTATCGCGCGGTCGCTGCATATTACCTATTTGGCTGAACGGCTGAATATCGATGAGGCAGCCCTGAGGGATAAATTGTTCCAGGATTCGGTCAAAAAGGGGCGATCTGACGAAGCCGCTCGGCCCGATATACCGTCTGCGTCTACCGGCGATGGTCGACGGTTGGAACAGCGCATTGTTGCCATGATGATGCATTATCCGGTGATGATCACAGAAATAATCGGGCGCAACCTGTTGGATTATTTTGAGGATCACCAATTAAAGGAGATTGCCCAGCGGATAGCCGAGCGGAATCTTGCAGGCGGGTGCACTGCAGCAGAAATTGTGGCCGATATAGAAGATGACACCTATCGCATCCTGATGGCCAAGCTTGCAATTGACGACCAGAGCTGGGATCGCCAAGGTTGCGAGCGGCTTTTGATCCAGTACGAAGACCGGCATCATCGCATGCAAAAAATTGAGCTTCAGCATCGGATAGAAGCTGCCGAAAAAGATAACGATATGGACCTGCTGATCCGGCTATTGCAGGAAAAGCAGAAACAAGCAGATAAACTTTAGACCCTAGCAAATGATTGCAGGAGGCTGATTCTAATGGCAAAAACAACTGATTCTAAAACAAAAGCCACCAGCAAATCCGATAACCCAAATAAAGGAGCCGTGGCCAAGAGCGATACGAAAAAGAAGGCTGCTGCCAAGCCTGCCGACAAAAAGAGGACGGCCACTAAATCAGCGCAAAAGAACAAGGCAGCTGATAAATCGACAGAAAAAAAGAAAACCGCAACAAAGGCGGTGGCTCAGAAAAAAGCTGCCGCGAAATCCACGCCTAAAAAAGGACCAGCCGCTAAAATCGGGTCTAAAAAGAGCACAAAAACAGGAGCCAAACACACTGCAAATGGGGCCAAGACCATCGATGACAAGCAGCAGAAATCGATTTCAGAAGAGGTACTCAAGAAGCTGATCGAGGAGGGGAGGAAAAGCGGCACCCTGTCCTATGATGAAATCAACAAAGCCCTGCCGGATGAGATGCTCTCAGCGGAACGTATTGATAACACTCTGATGATGTTTGAAGATCTGGGTATTGATATTGTGGATGAAACAAATAAAAAGCTCAAAAAGGTCAAACCCAAGAAGGCATCCACCACTGCGAAAGTGAGCGATGCGTCTGTTCCTGACTATGGCTCGGTAACGGATCCGGTCAAGATGTATCTTCGCGAAATGGGACTTGTTACCCTGTTAAGCCGTGAAGGAGAGGTCGAAATCGCCAAAAAGATCGAGGCGGGCGAGCAAGATGTGCTCAAGGCGCTTCTTGAAACGTCCCTCGGGGTCGAGTATCTTCTCGAACTCGGTCAGCGAATCGATAACCGTATACTCAGGCCAAAACATGTTTTGCGCGATATTGACGAGGGCGATACCTACCAAGACGAAGTGGCGCAGCTTGAAGCCTTTATTGATACGATCCATGCCATCAACAAAGTGCATATAGAGAACATGAATTTTCGCGATATGCTGTTCAATAACCATAAACTCAAGTCCGATGAACAGCGACGGATTCGACGGTGCATCACCCGACGCAGCCAGAAAATATTTGATATGCTGAAGGAGTGGCGTTTAGAAGGCAGTGTCATCGATCAGATCGAGGAGGATATTCGAAATCTCATCGCATGGTTTGATGCCATGAACCGCGTGATCACGACATCGGCAGAGTCGTTGAATACACCGGTGGCAACATTCAGAGAGAGCTTGAGCGCCAAAACCCGTTTCG
>JASFGJ010000081.1:0-10569 GCA_050123815.1 Desulfobacteraceae bacterium | reverse complement strand
TGTTTGATGCGGTAGGCTTCGAATGGTGAAAATCGCGTCCAACAGGAATCGTTACTCCGTTTGGCGTCGTTCATCCCGCAGCGTTGCTCCACCGCCTGGAACCAGATGCCGTCATTGGCCAGCCAGTTGATGGAACTCTTTTCCAAAAGATCCATCAATTCGTCTTTGCCAAGCGACTGCATGAAAGAAGGGATGCCATCGTTCACCGAAAAACCGAACACCTTTCCCAATCGCGCCAGCTGAATCTTCAAGCTCTGCTGCCAAACGGCCCCTTCGATCTCCAATGCCTTTTCCAGCCCCATCTGGTGCTGAACCTCTGAAAACCAGAGCCCGTAATGAACGATGATCCGGTGCAGGCTCTCCATGGCCATCTCTTTCAGCAGCGTCTCGTCGCGCTGCGCAAGCGCTTCTTTCATCGTATCCATCCGTTTCATCCTTTCAAGGGATGCCGCGGCATCCAATGCAATATATCATACGCAAAAGGATAGAGCCATGCGTTTCGACTCTATCCTTAGAAGTGTGTGCAGCAGCTGCTATTCGCAGCCGTACGCTAGGTCGCTTTGGAGACGGAATCGGCAGCAATCGCCTCCGGTGCGGGTTTATCTGAAAACTGAAACAGCTTTCGCTCCAGGAAAATATGGAGAACAATGCCGGTTCCCAAGCCCCATGCCGCACCGTGCATGGCCAGAACGACGGCCATGGTGCCTGCGACACCCAGCTGGGCCGCGTCTTTGATCTGTTTAAAGGCGGTGATGATGCAAAGGTATCCGGTCACTACCATTGTCAGGGATAAACCAATCGGCAGAAAGGGTTTGAAAAAGCTGACCAGCGGCAGAATAAACAGGGCCAGAAAACCGGCGATCCAGAATGTTCCGCTACCGCTGAACAGCGAGTCCATGGCCTGACGACCCTGCCGGTAGCGATCCGCTACGGTAGCCGTCACCGCGGTCCATATCGGTCCGGCCAACCCGGGATAGGGAGCCAGAAAGGCGTGCAGCACGTTGCGCAGCCCGGTGACCAGGTGAATCCGGTCCACATCCGCATCGACGATTTCATCCGGACGGTTCTCTTTTGATGCGGAATTGACCAGGACGGTACCGACGATGACATCCCCGAAAGCGATAATGTAGGCGATAATGGCAGTGGGAACCGCTTTGACAAACAGATCCAGACCGGGAAATCCAACCGTAAACGGCAGGTAGTTCCACATCTCTTTGAAAGCCGGCACCGTAATGCCCAATTTGATCTCCGGCACGGGGTATTCATGGACCAGCATGCCGATCACGATGGCCAGCACCATGGCGGGGACCATGCCGTATTTGCCAAGCAACCCGGCAACCCTGTTCTTTTCTTTCAGCTTTGAGAACGACACCGAAAAGAGCATATAGAAACAGATCAGCGATCCGAGCCCGATGGCAATCGGCGTTTTGGGGATGCGTCCGCCCAATTTCAACTCACCCATGAAGGCGGCGACGCCGGCGCCGAGCAAGATGCCGGCTTTAATGGATGGCGGGACGTTTTTGACGACTTTGCTGCTGAGCTTGGTGACGCCCAATACAAGGAAAATCGCCGCCACGATGAGCTGCAGCGCCACCAGGGCCTGGATGGCCTGCGGTCCCGGTTCGAATTGAGAGATGAACAGCAATACCACCGGAATGGCCGGCGTGATCCAGCCAGGCACCATGGGAACGCCCAGAAAAGCCGGCACCATAAAACCGATGCCGCAGATGAATACGAACGCCAGGGCGACCTCATACGACAGGCCCAGGTGTTTTTCCAGCAGGGGAATCATGGCCAGGCTGACCACAAACAGGATCAGGGCCTGGATAAATTCCACCCATTCCCAACGGTAATGGATCAGCGGCAGTCGGATCTTGAACGGGCCCAGCGGCCAATAGGGTTGCTCCTCGCCTTGTTTGCGTTTGTAAATTGAAAACGACATCGTACCCTCCTTTTTGGTTCGTAAGATCCGTTAGTTGACCATGCGTTGACGCCCCTGCCACTCCTTCTCACGTAATTTGAACTTTTGAATCTTTCCGGTCGCAGTCTTTGGCAGCTCGCCGAATTCGACCGCTTTGGGCGCCTTGAAGCGCGCCAGGTGCTCCTTGCAAAAGTCGATAATCGATGCCGGATCGGGGGATGTGCCGGGTTGCGTCACCACAAAAGCCTTGGGCACTTCACCCCATTTGTCATCCGGAATCGGTATGACGGCGACTTCCATAACATCCGGATGCTTGTACAATACACTTTCCACCTCAACCGTGGAGATATTCTCTCCGCCGCTGATGATCACGTCTTTTTTGCGATCCATGATCTGCACGTAGTTATCCGGATGCATGACGGCCAAATCACCGCTGTGAAACCAGCCGCCGGCAAACGCCTCGGCCGTCGCTTCGGGGTCTTTGTAGTAACCGAGCATGACATTGTTGCCCCGCATGACAATCTCTCCCATGGTCTTTCCGTCACGGGGAACGGGCGCCATGGTTGCGGGGTCCACCACATCCATATGTTCGGCGATGATGTAGGGGACGCCCTGCCGCGCTTTGAAATCCGCTTTCTCTTCGCCGCTGAGGCTGTCCCACTTGGCCTGCCACTGGCAGACGCTGTGCGGCCCGAACACTTCGGTCAACCCGTAAGTTTGTGTGATATTGGCCCCCACATTCTCCATGTTTTGAATAATGGTCGGCGCCGGCGGCGCACCGGCCGTCATGATTTCCAAGCGGCGATCGAGCGTTATCTTGTTCTCCCTGGCATAGGCGGACATGCCGATCAATACGGTCGGCGCCGCGCACAGGTGCGTCACGCCCTCGGCATCGATGGCCTTGTAAATATCTTCGGCAAGGACCTTGCGCAGGCAGACATGGGTCGCCCCCACGGCGGTGATGCCCCAGGTGAAACACCACCCGTTGCAATGAAACATGGGCAACGTCCACAAGTATACCGATTGGTCATTGGTGCCGAACTCGACCTGTTCGCCAAGGGCATTGAGGTAGGCGCCACGGTGGTGATACATTACGCCTTTAGGCCTGCCGGTGGTGCCGGATGTGTAGTTGATGGTGGCGATATCGTATTCATCATCAATGGCCAATAAGACCGGATCGGCAGTACTTTCAGTTAGCAAATCCTCGTACGCTTCACCGTCAAGGGGCTTCTCATCACTGGCGTCGCAGATATTGACCAACAGTTCGATGTTGGGCAACCGGTCCAGTACGGGCAGCACCGTGTGCGCAAATTCATTGTCCACAAACAACGCTTTGGCATCCGAATGGTTGATGATGTATTCGATCTCGCCGGGCGAAAGCCGAATGTTGATACTGACCAGTGCGGCCCCGATCATGGGAACGGCATAGTGAGCCTCCAGCATGGGAGCGATATTGGGACAGATGAACGCGACCTTGTCGCCTTTGCCGATGCCTTGCTTTATCAGGGCATTTGCCAGTCTGAAGACCCGCTCCTGAAATTGGGCGTAGGTATAGCGCTCCGATCCATTGATGACGGCGATTTTATCCGGAAAGACCGTGGCGCTTCGATAGAGATAATTGACCGGACTCAGCAAATGTTTATTGACGGAGTGTGCGGACATGGTGTTCCTCCTTTTTGCTTGGAATCTGACTGCCGGCTATTTGATCTTCCCGATCAGATAAGTGGCAATCGTATTTTTCTGGATCTCTTTGGTGCCTTCGTACAACTCGGTGATCTTGGCATCGCGGGCGAACCGCTCCACTTCATATTCGAGCATGTAGCCATACCCGCCGAGCAGCTGGATGGCCTCATCGCAAACCTCCACCGCCGTGCGTGCCGCCGCCATCTTGGCCATCGATGTCAGTTTCGGATCCATGCGGCCCTGGTCGAAATTCCACGCCGCTTTGTAGGTCAGCAGCCGGGCCATCTCTATTTTGGTGGCCATATCGGCCAGCTTGTGCTGCGTCGCCTGAAGCTGCGCGATTTTCTTTCCGAACTGTTCCCGTGATTTGACATAGGCCAGCGCCCGATCGAAAGCTCCCTGCGCGGTGCCCAGCGCCTGTGCGGCAATGAGGATGCGGCTTTCGTCAAAAAACTCCAGGACCTGGTAAAATCCCCGGTTCTCTTCGCCGATCAGGTTTTCGCGCGGGACGCGCACATCTTTGAAGTTGACCTCCGCTGTGTGCATCATGCGGATGCCCATTTTCGGCCCGACATCGGATGTGCTGACGCCGTCACGATCGGCCTCCACCAGAATCAAGCTCAGTCCGCGATAAAGGGGTTCGGCCGCCGGGTCCGACTGGCACAAGACGCAGTAAAAGCCCGCCAGCGGCCCGCCGTTGGTGATGAAAATCTTGGAGCCGTTGATCACCCACTCGTCGCCGTCCGGTTCCGCCGTCGTATTGACCGACGTTATGTCGGAACCATGATCCGGTTCGGTGAAGGCGCCGCACGAGAGCACCCTGCCTTCGGCGACAGGCGGCAGCCAGGTCGCCTTCTGCTCTTCGCTTCCGAAATGCAGCACGATTTCCGATGCAAAATCGGCGAGAATCAGGCAGGCGCCAACGGAGCTGTCGCCCCGACACAACTCTTCGGCGACAAGAATATTTTCCATGACACCCAGGCCCTGGCCGGAGTATTCCTCGGGAAAATGGATGCCGATCAATCCGATTTCCGCCGCCTTTTTCCAAATCTTTTCCGGGTAGCGGTGATTTTCCTCCAACTCCAGGATCTCGTTCTTGTCGAACTCACCCTTTACAAAATCCCTGACGGCCTTTTGGATCTGTTGTTGCTCCTTGTTTAGTGTAAATTCCATGGTTTTCTCCTATGTCGCCCTAAAGCATTGATGAAAAAGTAGAGTCTGAACGATATTTATGAAATACAAAGAGATAAAACAATCGGCCCAAAGCGGAATTTTATTTTGTAAAATACCTGATGGCCGATAGGTGTACGACGCAATAACCGGATAGGTTATAGACCTAGGGTCATAAAGATATAAGATATGGATTTGATCGGGTCCGGCGACTGCGCAGGACGGGCCTTAAAACAGCAGGTCTAGCTGGCAGTCACGCTGGTCACAGAGATAGGTTTACCCCACTGTTGCAACATTGGGGTTTATCACTGGCCGAAACAGGCAGGCAATTGGGACTGTGCACATCAGAAGTTGCCCAAATCTTGTGCTGCAGATAATTTTTACAATTGGTAAACAACGTATACTATGCAATGGAGTAAAAAGTCCAAAGGAACAATACTCAATTACTTACCGCCGCGCACTGCACGCACATAATTGTTTCCCGACTTGCCGTCTTCGTATACACTTCCGCCATTAAATTGAACATTCCACGCCTTGCTCGTATCAACGACGTAAGTAGTCGACGACCAATAGTCAAACGCGATAGCATCCGGGAAAAAATCCGTATCGATCGAAGGAAACTCGGTTTTTTCATAGTCGACAATGGACAGCAACTCATTATAATTCGGCAACCGCCAGTCATCATAACCCGCCAGTTCAAGCGCTTCACAATAGGCCAAAGCCTCTTGCCAGGACATGTGGCCGGCCTCGGCTTGCTGCCACATCAGCCCGGAGTTTGTGTCCGTTACGGTACCGTCACCGTTGTCGATCATCAGGTTTGTATTTTTTTGTGCGCCGCGAACAGCACGAACATGATTACTATTTATCTTGCCGACTTTGGAGATATAGCCGTGACGGAAATATACCGGCCATAAATTGTCAGTATCCACAGAGTCTGAAGTAGACGTTAAATAGATGGCCGACGGCACGGTATTGGGAAAGAAATCCGTGTCGACTGCCGGAGAGGCGGTACCCTTGTTGACTATGGAGCACAACTCCTGGGCGCTGGGCAACCGCCAATCAGAGTGCCCACCGAAATTGTCGCTGTTGAGCTGAGCAATGAATTCGTCCTGCGCCGCCTGCCAGGTATACCTGTCATCCTTGTCATGGATTGTGCCGTCACCAGTTTTAACTTCCCAGATCAGACCGGTCACATCGTCTCGAACCATGGCCCAGCTCGAGGCGCCGATGTCTAGCACATTGCCGGAAATGTCCAGCTTGGTGTAGTGAGGCGGGTTGATGGTGTAATCTGAATCCTCGCCAAAAGTATCGGTATAGGACAGCGTCTGCCCAGTGTCAGGCAGGCGGCCTTCGGCTGGGGCCGCGACAATGGTGATGGTCACGCTGTCCGTGCCTGTCGCTCCGTTGGTGTCTGTGGCCGTGAGGGTAATCTGATGGGTGCCTTCGCTCAAGGTGTCCGAAGTGACCGTCTCGCCCTTTCCGATCTCCCCGTTCAGGTCAGATTCCCACGCCAAGTATTCGCCGCTGAGATCGCCGTCATGCTGATCACTGCCACTGCCGGCAAACACTATTGCATCGCCGGCGGTATATGTGCTTCCTGGAGTCGGACTGGTGATTTTAGCCACCGGCGAAGTATTGTTATGGCTCTCATCGATGGTAAAAGACCAAACCTGCGATCCGGCGCCTTCATTGTCATACGCATCGATTGCAATAACCTGCCAATAATAGGTTTGGGCATTGGAAAGCCCCGAAGGCGTGTAGTTCACCGCGGGGATGAAATAATCGATGACTGGATTGGACATGTCACTGTTTTGCGAGACGATCATCTGGTACTCCATGGCCCCCGCCGCGCTGTACCATGCAAGTCCCATTGCCCCTGCATTGACCACCGCCCCATCTGCCGGCGCCTGCAGGCTTGGAACAAAGGAATGACAAGCAATGGTGCCGGCGTTGTTTTTATCGCCGCCAACAACATTGATGCCTGATTTTTCACCGCGAAAAACCACACCGCCTGCGCTGTCCATTCCCAGGATCACCACGATTCGACCGCTGCCGGCCGGCACGGAAGAAATGGTGCCCTGACCCGCGTTGCAATCCCATGGACCGCCTTCAGCAAGAATAACATTGTGCGAATCGCAAACTATCGCTTCGACGGTGGCAACGCCCGCGCCGGCACAGTCGATGATAGCAGCCTGTAATTGGTGATTGCCGGCATCCGCGCCAGGATAGACAAGGTTAAAATATAGTTCGCCAGTCTCGGAATCGGGTCCGCTGGAAGCGCTTTTACTTTCGTTACAAGCCGAAAGCAAAAGAGTTGGTAATACCATTATCACTGCCAACACGAAAAGGTTTAAGCCGGGTCTGTTCTGTTTAAGTACCATTCCATCATCCGCTCTGTGGTGTTAAATCAATGGTGTTCAATTTGACTTGACCATTCAAAAATAGTCTGGCTCTTTGCCTTTGGGTTATGCTCCGGCACAGCTTAGCCAGTCGCTATTTGGTCGCCATCCAATGCATTTGCGTCGCAAATCGCTACACGTCGCGCACTGCGCGCATATAAAATGATTGGATCTTAGAAGTGGTTTCAAAACCTCGTCTCGGGTCCAAATCCTGTGTTGGAGCGTGGCGTCCAATCCTCAAAATACTAAATGTATTCCTGCGGTTGGACGCCACGCTCCGCCTTGGCCTTGAACCCGATTGAAGGTTTTGAAACCACTTATAGTAAATAATAGGAACTTGAATGAATAATATGAACTGGATTTTTGCACCACTGAGTATGCCAAACCGATGCTTGGGTGTCAAGCGCAACGGTAATGCGGCAGCGATTCTCGGCAAACATGAGTTGCTGTTGGCGCTCGGCCTCTTCCTCGGCTGCCCGGTCTAAAAAATTTTTTGGTTACTCACATGCGGATTTTACCCGACCAGTGTACGGCAAAACGGACCAGTTCGGTGTAGTGCTTCAGGTTGAGTTTGGTCTTGATATTCTCCCGGTAGGTGCCGATGGTTTTATGCGACAGATGCATCCGGTGGGCGATCTCTTTGGTGGAAAGACCGTTGCCGATCAGACGAAACACTTCGAGCTCGCGGTTGGTCAGCGAATCCAAGGCCGATGTATCATTCCGATCCATCTTTTTGGACACGAGACGCGTGAATACTTTTTCTTTCACATCGTCGCTGGCGTAAATGCTGCCCGCCAGAACATGGCGAATGGCCTTGACCACCACATTGATCGCTTCCTGTTTCATGACATAGCCGCGGGCTCCGGCCACGATGGCCCGTTCCGCATAAAGGGATTCATCATACATGGACAGCACCAGCATCGGCAGTTCGGGACGGTCCCGATGGATCTCCTGAACCAGTTCGATGCCGTCGCTGTCCTTCAGGGAAATATCCACGATCAGGAAGTTGGGCTGCAGCCGTTCAATGGCTTTCATGGCGCCTTTCGCGGTCTCCTCGCTGCCCACCACAAGCAGGTCATCTTCCTTGTTGATCAGCTGCGTCATGCCGAGACAGAACACCGGATGGTCGTCAACAAGCAGGATTCTGGTTGGGGTGGTGGTTGCCTTCTCTTTCATGATGTTAATTTGGCTCGCCGGTTTCGTCCGAACGCTTCAATTGAATTCGGACGGTGGTGCCGTGTTGGGGTGTTGCGTCAATATTGATGACCGCACCAATCAATTTCGCACGATATTCCATGATTTGCAAACCGATTCCGTCCGTGGAGCCGGTGAGATCCAGACCGCATCCATCGTCGGAAACCGATAGATGCAGGGTATCCATTGCTTTGGACAGCTCAATCACAATCCGGCTGGCAGCGGCGTGTTTGACGGCGTTGGCTACAGCCTCCTGGGCGATAAAATATAGATGAGTGGCCAGCGAACTGTCACTCAATTCGACGGATTCATCGCCGTTGAACACACAGGCGGCGGCCGTCGTGGACGCGGTCCGCGAGGCCAGATCATCCAGGGCCAGATTGAGCCCCTGGGAAACCAGATGAGCGGGGAACAACCCTCTGGCAAGGGCCCGCGTCTTGTCAATCGCATCTTCGATCAGTGCCTGGATCTGTTTTGACAGCGCCACCTGCCCGGATGACTCCTCATGTAAATTGGAACCCAATACGCTGCACAATCCCTGGATGCCGATCAGGTGGGGCCCCAGGTCGTCATGCAGATCCCTGCCGAAATTCTGGCGTTCTCTTTCAGAGATGTCCATGATCCGTCGACGCAGCCGCTTCGAATTGGTGATATCCCGCAGGATAATGACACTGCCGGCCAATTGCCCCCGGTCGTCCCGGTAGGTGTCGCCACTGATGGTGACCGGTACGATCTCCCCGTTTTTATTGAAACGGCGTGTTTCCACTGAGGTCAACGCCTCACCGTTCAACGCTTTGTCAATCAACCGCTGCGTTTCAGGCCAGTTTTCATGCGGCACAAAATGATCCATCCTGCGGCCGATGCATTCATCCAGTGTCCAGCCGAATACGCGCGTAAAGGCCGGATTGAAAAACGACACCTCGCCCTTCATATTATAGACCACGATGGGATCGGGAGCCGCCTCCATTACCGATCGATAGCGCCCTTCACTTTCCCGCAGGGCGGCTTCGACCTGCCTGCTGTGTTTGATCTCGTCATTCAGATCGGTGCTGTAGACCTCCAGCTGTGCCATGAATTTGTTGAAATAGGTTGCCAATTGACCGAGCTCGTCTTTTGAATCCCACCTCATCCGTTGAGCAAAATCAGCTTCGCCGATGTGATTGAAATGCCCCATCAAGCGCCTCAGCGGCTTGGTGATCGTAGCGCTGATAAAATGCGCCAACAAGACGATCAGGAGCAATGTGACCACCACCGTGGCCAGCATGATGTTTCGAATGGTCGTCAGGGGCCGATAGAATTCTTCGAGGTAGCTCGAAGAGGCCACAACCCAATCGTACTCGGGGATATAGTTGAAGATGACCAGTTTGTCCCGCTGCTTCTTTTCGTTGGGATTTTTCCAGGGATAACTGATCTTGCCTTTTTTCCTGGCAATCATTGCCTGCAGATACTCATCCGGCAGTGACTTGTCCTCCAGAATGTTGACTCCCTCCAAAACAGGATGGATGATGGCCGTGCCGGTGCGGTCAATTACAAAAGAGTAGCCGGTTTCACCAAAATGAAGGTCCAGTATGCTTGCCTTGAAATCATCGACATTGACGAGGTCCTTGAACTCCCTGCGATAGGAGGTCACCGATATGATCCAGTCCCATGGCTCAAAGTAAGTCATGTACAGCGCCTTGGGACGAAAGTCCTTCTCCCCCGGATTCTTCCACTGATAATTGAGATACCCCTCTTTGAGCTGCACTTGACGTCTGACAAATTCGTGCTGGGCAACACTGATATTGATTAATTCATCTTCCGGATGGATCAGCACAACCCCGGAGCTGTCCAGGCAATAGGTATATCCGGACTTGCCGATGGTTTGATTCAGGTAGAGATTGGCCGCCAGTTGCTTTGCTTCTTCTTCGGAAATGGCGCCGCTTTGGAACTGCCTGTAATAATACTCGGCGATCTCACGGTTTTTCTCGGCAATGGCGCGAAGACGATTCTTGATGGAAACATCGGCAGCGGTTCGCACCATATTCAAAATGACCTGCGTCGTATTTTCGAGCTCGTTTTCAATATTTTCCGTAATGGTCTTTTGAATCGAGAAATACAAAAGAACGGTGCACATACACAAAGAGATCGTAAAAACAAGCGAATAATAGAGTAGCAACTTAACCCGTATGGAAAGGTCTTTGAACATGGTTCGTCACCAATCAA
>JASFGJ010000080.1:0-10612 GCA_050123815.1 Desulfobacteraceae bacterium | reverse complement strand
CCCGGTGGGAAGTGGATAACCCGAAACCGGCGTGAAAAGGACCCGATCCAACATCGCAATTGCACCCGAGGGATTTGACTGGTATACATCTCGGTTAAATTTTCGATGAATCGAACACACATTGACAAGAAAGGAAGGTTGACCATGGCGGGGATTAATAAAGCGATCATCGTTGGCAGATTGGGGAGAGATCCTGAACTGCGCTACACTCCCGATGGAACGGCGGTGGCCAACTTCAGTGTTGCCACATCTGAAGAGTGGAAAGACAAAAACAGCGGAGAGAAAAAAGAACGCACCGAATGGCATCGCATCGTTGCCTGGCGGCGGTTGGGCGAGATCTGCGGCGAATACCTCTCAAAAGGCCGGCAGGTCTATATCGAAGGCAGGCTCCAGACCCGAAGCTGGGAACAGGACGGCGTTACGCGCTATACCACCGAGATTGTTGCCACCGATGTGCAGTTTCTGGGAAACAAGGATGATACCGGCGGCGGACGCCGCACCGGTGGCGGCGGCATGGATCAGGGATATCCCGAACCGCCCATGGCGGACACCCAGGATGACGACATTCCCTTTTAGTCTATCGTTGGTCCTTGCGAGTCGCAGGAAGGGAAAAAGTCGGGGCGTCGGGATTGATGCGGCCGACGCCCCGGCTGGATAAAGTGGTGGTTAGGCTGATTTATCTTCTTCGATTTTATCGGTCTCTTTTTCGTCTTTTACTTCTTTTTCGCGTGTTGCGCTGCGGAAATTGCGAATGGCTTTTCCCATACCGTCACCGATTTGGGGTAGCTTGCCTGCACCGAAGATTATCAAGACGATTACCAGGATGACGATCATCTCCGGCATGCCCAATCCAAACATAGGATCCTCCTGCCATTTAGAACACAAGTAAGTTTATGCGTGCGTTCGGTCAAACCACCGGATCACTCGCTGCCATCGCTTTCCGGGCGCAGTTCGTCCAGCAGTTGACGGAATTCCTTTGAACGCAGGTACTGATCAATGGCCCCCTGGTATTCTATCCAGGTTCGCCACACCTTGAGCCAGGTATGGTTGTGCCAATACGCTTCCGGATCACCCTTTCCTTGAAGACGGTCGATATATTCGATATACTCTTCTGTGCAACTGTCGCAGAAGTTATAGGGAATCCGAGGGTTGTCCGTCGGTTTTTTGTTGTCCGGCCCCAGGGTGGTACCGCATCGTTCACATTTCGATGCGCAATGGGTGCACTGGAATACCTTGCGGACCGCCATTATTTTGCGTTTGCGTGCAAACTCGCTTTTCTGCTTGGCGGAAAGTTTTAACTTGTCGTCAATGGAAATAACTTTGCTCATGGCCTCCTCGCAATGCACGCACCGGATCTCCAGTCGGTTAAAACCGAGTCAAAATTATAGCATCCTGGATCATAGGGTGTCAATCGACGTTCTGTCTCATCAGCGATTCCCGGTGAATGCGATTCATTACAAATAGTGGGGTTTTTTCTGCAGATGCTAGAATAAATAAATCATGTTTACCGAAAATTGCCACCGCCTCATCGAGTGCCAATCAACCTTGTACTGCGTCCTTGCCCGTGATACATAACCAGATTCCGGCAATCGTTTGCGGGCCGTCTTTGCCCGCTACCTGGACAATGACCAATGAAACAAGGACTCTCTGACAATGTCAAACTTTCAGCCCGATGGACGCGCTATGCTGATCGGCAGCCAGCCGCTGTCGGATCATAATGTCGCCCTGGAACTGGTTTTTAGCCATGTTCCGCAGATACCCAACTGGGTTCAGCTTCCCGTGTTCAAACAAGAGGGTATGCTGGATCAGTTCATGGCGGGCATGCCCGGACTGATCTGTACCGACGATCGCAACTACATCGATACCCGGGCGGATGATTTCGACCAGCAGCAGCTTCTCTTTTTCGAAGAGTATCTTCAAGCGACCGAGCAGGGGTTCGACTGGGACAATTCCCGGTTCGCCATGAGCCGCGCCGATGCCCAGGGCTTCCATGCATTGCTGCAGGCCCTGCAACCGGCTCCGGAAAACCTGTATGCCGTCAAAGGGCAAATCACCGGCCCGATTACCTTTTGTACGGCATTGCACGACCAGGATCGGCGCGCCATTTTTTACGATGATGTCCTGCGCGATGCCGCAGTTAAACTGCTGGCGCTCAAGGCTGTCTGGCAGATCAGACACTTGGCTGTAGCGGGTGTGCCGGTGATCATTTTTATCGATGAGCCGGCGTTGGCCGGTTTCGGGTCTTCGGAATTCATCAGCATTTCAAAAGAGGACATCCAGTCCTGCCTGCAGGAGGTGATCGACGCGATCCACGACCAGGGGGCGTTGGCGGGTGTGCATGTCTGCGCCAATACCGACTGGTCACTGCTGCTGGAGTCTTCGGTGGATATCATCAATTTCGATGCCCACGGCTATTTCGATCGATTTATTCTCTATTCGGACCAACTTCTCAGGTATATGCAGTCCGGGCGTTTTCTGGCGTGGGGCCTTGTGCCCACATTGCAGGCGGACCAGATTGAAGCCGCTACGCTGGAGACATTGTGGAACGATTGGACCGTCAAGTCCGGCCAATTGATCGATTTGGGCTTGTCGAGGGAGGTGGTCCGGGCCCAGTCGTTTATTACGCCGGCATGCGGTACCGGATCTCTGACACCGGATCTTGGCAAAAAGGTACTGATGCTGACACAGGAGTTGTCGGGGCGGGTGCGGCTTGCTTGACTCGTCTTGCTTTAGCTTATTTGTCCTGTCGAGATGGACGGGCGTGCTTTATTTCACATGCGCACACGCAGTTTAAAGTTTAAAGTGTAAAGTTTAAAGGGAAGGATTGGACCTGATTATATCAGGATCTGGTTAGGGCGGATCATGCTGGTTGTTGGTTGATTTGCTATTTGGATGGATCAATTATTTGTAGATAGTTGGGGGAGTTTTAATGAATACTTTGGCTTTTACCGGTGCCACCCACTATGTGCTGGATGATGAACTGGCGCAGATTGTTAATATTTCCATGGCATTGGAGATGCCGCTGCTGCTCAAGGGCGAGCCCGGCACAGGCAAGACCATGCTGGGCCATGCCATTGCGGAAAGCCTCGGCATGGCGTTGATCGTATTGAATGTGAAATCGAGCATGAAACTCGTCGAGGCGCTTTACCAGTACGATACCTTGACGCGACTCAATGACAGCCGCTTCGGCGACAGCCGGCGGGACGTCAGCGACATCGAGGCTTACATCAAGATGGGCAAGATCGGCCAGGCATTCGCTGCCGATAGCAAAACCGTACTGCTCATCGACGAGATCGACAAAGCCGATACCGATTTCCAGGACGACATGCTCGATGTTCTGGATCAGATGTCTTTTGACATTATCGAAATCGATAAAACCATTCGAACGAAGCACCGGCCGGTGATCATCATTACATCCAATGCGAAAAAGGATCTCTCCGACCCCTTTTTGGGCCGGTGCAATTTTCATCATATTGCGTTTCCAGATCCCAAGATGATGCGCAAGATCATCGATGTGCACTTTCCCGATATCAGCGATGCACTGGCCAAAAACGCTATCCAGGCGTTTTACCGTCTGCGCAATATTGAAAATATCGAAAAACGACCGGCCACCCGAGAGTTGATCAACTGGATTCGCGCACTGCAAAGCGATTCGGAGTTCAACCCGAAATGGCTTGCCAAGAACGAGTTGCCTTTTTTGGGCGTGCTTTTCAAAAAAAGCCGCGACTATGAACTTGCCGGCGAAGCCATCAAGCGCAAAACGCTCTTTTAGGCAAAGATTTGGCCCATGTTCATTGATTTTTTTTACCAGTTAAAACATCACGGTGTTCCGGTCAGCCCGACAGCTTTTATAACACTGCACCGGGCACTGAACCTTGGTTTGATTGGCGGCCTGGAAGACTTTTATACGGCCTCCCGTTCCATTTTGGTTAAAAGCGAACGCTATTTCGACCTGTTCGATCAGGTGTTTGCCCACCATTTCGAGGGAGCGGAGCTGCCGGAAGCGCATGGCCTTGACCTGGATGCGCTGGCCCAAGAGCTTCTGGAGCAGTGGCTGCAGGATCCCAAAACACTTGCCGGTGCACTCGGTCTGGATGAAGAAGCGCTCCAGCGGATGTCGCCGCAGGAACTGATCGAATATTTCAAGGCCCGTTTGAAGGAACAGACCGAACGCCACGATGGCGGCAATCGCTGGATCGGCACGGGCGGAACCTCACCGGTCGGCCACTCGGGACATCATCCAGGAGGCATGCGTGTCGGCGGCATATCGCGCGGCAAATCGGCGGTGAAGGTTGCCTTGGAGCGGCGCTATAAAGATTATTCGCTGCAAGGCCCACTGACACGGTCGATGATGGCTGAGGCGCTCAAGCGCCTGCGTCATCTGCGGCCGGCCGGCCCAAGGGACCAGGTGAACATCGATCAGACCATCTACCGCACCATGAAAAACGGTGGCGAGATCGAGATCGTGTTCGAGCGCAGCCTCAAAGATCGTCTCAAGGTGGTGCTGGCAATCGATAACGGCGGTTGGTCCATGGACCCGTATATTCCCGTGGTGCAGGCGCTCTTCGACTACGCCCGTGCACAGTTCAAGTCGCTGACCACGCTGTTTTTTCACAACACGATCTATGAGACGCTGTGGGAGGATCCCGCGCGATATAAAAAACCGCGCCCCATACAAGAATTCGCCCGTCTCGATCCTGAAACCCGTTTTATTTTTGTCGGAGACGCCAGCATGGCGCCTTACGAGCTTATGGCGCAGGATGGATCGATTTACATCACCGAGCGCAGCGGTCGACCCAGCATCGAATGTCTAAAATACCTGTCCCGCACCTTCAGACACTCGGTGTGGCTCAATCCCACCCCCCGGGATTGGTGGAACTATACCCGCACCATCGGCGTAATCGGAAAAATTTTTCCCATGTTCGAACTTTCGATTGACGGGCTGGAAAAGGCTGTCTCCCACCTGATGCGCAGATAACTCTTCCAAATAAGAACAAAGGCAAGAGCGCTTGAAATGCGCCCTTGCCTTTTTGGCGGATTGAAGGGTTTTTTTATTCTTTAATTCTGTTACGGCTGAACGCGACGAGCCCGATCAGCCCGGACCCCAACAGCATTGCCGTGGCGGGTTGCGTTGGAGACGTTGTTTTATCCGTTTGATTTGGTGTGCTGATGGCCTTCCTGGACTCCGCTGGTCCCGGCGCCGTCTGCTGGCCCATGTTTATGGCCAATGCCGGCAGTGTCCAAAACAGGATGGCCAGCAATATGGAGATCGCTAATTTTCTCATTATAACCTCTTAAAGGTCTGTATTCCCAGTTTGTTAGATATGTGAAGCCTCTACGGGGTAATAAGCAAGTGATGTGCCACAAAGAGCTATAATAATATTATATCCATATATTTCAATGTGTTATTATGGAAAAGTGGAATTTGACGCCCGTTGAGTGCGGGCGTTTGGGTGAAGTGAATTACTTACTTAGTATAACCTTTTTTACATAGTGTGGTGTAAAGGTAATGTTTTTAGACCGTATTTATGGTATAAAACTTCCAGCACCAGTCATGTCATTGCCGCTGTTTGACCATTGAAACGGGTACAGTGGTGCACAAAGATGTAACCATCTTGCTGCCTCTGGTTCCTTAGTCCAAACATTACATAATCGGCTAATGGGGAATGGCCTTTCCCGTTCGCGTTTGAGGTTGAAAGGAGTTTCAATGCTTTTTCGGTTCTTTGGATGCTCACGATTGAATTTCGCCGCCTGTGGTCGGGCAGCGATCTGGAAAAGGCGCTGGATAATCCTGTGGTGGGCCGCGGTCATCGTGGCGCCGGTCAGTGCATGGGGGGAGCAGCCGCCCAATCTGTTGACGCTCGGTGATGCAATCAACGCAGCGATCGCCCGCAACCCGCAAATCATCGCCGCCAGGCATCAGACCGATGCCGCCGCCTCTCAGGTCGATGGGGCCCGTTCCGGTCTGCTGCCGCAATTGGCCGTTTCAGAGTCTTTCACCCGTACCAACAGTCCGCTTTGGGCCTTCGGCACCAAACTCAATCAAGGAACGATTCAGAGCTCGGATTTTGCCCCCGAGCAGCTGAATGATCCGGAGGCCATCGATAATTTCAATACGGCCCTCAATCTGTCATGGAGTATTTTCGACGGTGGGAGAACCTGGAACGGCTATCGTCAGGCCCAGTCCGGGGCGGAGGCTGCAACTTTCGGTTTGGCTCGGGTCGAACAGCACGTGATTTCCCAGGCGGCCAAGCGATATGTCGGGTTGCTGCTGGCGATGCAGAATCGGGAGGTCGTCGATCAATCCCTGCTGACGGCGCAGGCCCATCTGAAACTCATCCAAGACCGCCACCGCACAGGATTGGCGGTGAAAAGCGATGTTCTGCGCGCCCAGGTGCGGATTGCCGATCTGGAGCAGCAACGGCTGATGGCCGACAGCGGGGTGCAGGTTGCCCAGGCCATGCTGTACGCGGCCATGGGCAGCGAGGACGCCGGTCCAATCGAACCACTGACACCCTTTGATAAATGTGTTCTGCTGGAAGGTGATTTGAATCACTGGGTGACCGTGGCGTTATCCAAGCGACCGGATTTGAAGCGGCACGAACTTGAGAAGGTCATCGCCCGCAAGGCGGTGAGCCGTTCCAAAGCCGGCCATTGGCCGCGCCTGGCCCTGCAAGGCAACTACGAGTTCAATTCGGAAGATTTCAGTGACAGCCACGACAATTACACTGTCGGCGCTGTCTTGCAACTCGACCTCTACAGCGGTCAGCGGACCTCTGCCATGGTAGCGGCGGCCAAAGCCAATCTGGCCGGCACCAAAGCCCATTACGACGGGGCGGTCCTTCAGGTAAGGGTTGAGACGCAACGTGCGTATTATCAAGCCCAAAGCGCATGGAAATCCATTGCCGTGGCCCGTGCCGCAGTCGATCAGGCGGATGAGGGGCTGCGGATCGTGGCCAACCGTTACGGCGGCGGGCTGCTGACCATTGTCGACCTGCTTGATGCCCAGGTCGCCCTGCAGCAGGCCCGCACGCAGGTTTTCAAGGCCCTGCACGATTACAAGGTGGCCCGCATCGATCTGGCCTTGGCATCGGGAACCATAGACAAGTCGTTTCGCTAAATCTTACAAGTGGAGCTAATGATGAAAAGAAGATCCATAGAACTACTGGTTTTTTTACTGATCGCTGCATTATTCGTCGCTTGCGGCGAGAAGATCGATCCCGGCACGACCGGGCAGGGTGACCAGACGCCCGTCAAGGTCGAGGTGGCGGTTGCCCGGATGACCCAGCAACCCTTTATGTACGAAGCCGTGGGCACGGTGACGGCACGCACGGCCAGCACCATATCGAGCAAACTGATGGGTACTGTGAGGGCCGTGCATGTGAGCGAAGGCGATCTGGTGAAAAAAGGGGACCCGCTTGTGACGCTGGATCGGCGCCAAGTGGAGGCCCAACTGCAAAAGGTGCAGGCCAATGCTGAGGTTGCGGCCAAAGAGTATCGGCGCTACGAGCAATTGCTCAGCACCCAATCGGTAACCCAGCAGGAATTCGACCGGGCCGAAGCTCGCCACCGTCAGGCCCAGGCAGCGGTGGCCGCGGCAACCGTCAGCTCGAAGGATGCAAATGTCCGGGCTCCCTATGACGGCCGAGTGGTGGCAAAAATGATCGATCCGGGGGATCTGGCTTCACCGGGGACACCGTTTTTAACCATTGAACAGGAGGGGCTGTTCTGCACCGATCTGGTGCTGCCGGAGCGCCACATTCAAGCGGTCAAGATCGGACTCGAGGTCCAGGTCGTCGTTCCCGCTCTGAGCACTCAAGCCGTTGCCGGAGAGGTCGGGCGCATCATCCCGTCGGCCGATGCGCGCAGTCGATCGTTTCAAGTCAAGGTGGGCATGCCGGAGGGTCTGGATCTTAAATCGGGAATGTTCGCACGTGTCTTTATACCGCTGGGAGGCACCGGCGTGCTGCTTGTTCCGCGATCTGCGGTTGTGGAGCAGGGGCAGCTGCAGGGGCTTTATATTGTCGATGACGCGAAAACGGCCCGCTTTCGGCTGGTGCGAATCGGCAAAACCATCGGCGATCAGGTCGAAGTCATTTCCGGTTTGAAAGCCGGCGTGAAATACATCGGTAAAGTGCCGCCCACATTGAAAGACGGCGTTAAAGTTGAGGAGCACGGAAAATGAACAGTACGATTGGTGCCGCCGGGAAGATAGCCAGATTCTTTATCGATTCCAAATTGACGCCGCTGGTGGTTATAGCGTCAATGCTGCTCGGCATTGCGGCGGTTATCGCTTTGCCACGGGAAGAGGAACCCCAGATTATCGTACCGATGATCGATATCTTTGTTCAGATGCCCGGTGCGAGTGCAAAGGAAGTCGAACAGCGTATCACCAGTCCCATGGAGAAATTGCTATGGGAGATTCCGGGTGTCGAGTATGTATACACCACCTCCAGTCCCGGCATGAGCATGGCAGTGGTGCGTTTTTATGTGGGGCAGGACGAAGAAGAGTCGATTGTACGCCTGCAGTCAAAGCTTGCAGCCAATTACGATCGAATTCCGTGGTCGGTGGCGCCGCCGCTGATCAAACCGCGTTACATCGACGACGTGCCGATTCTGGCATTGACCTTCTGGTCCCGGGAATTGGACCATTATATGCTGCGCCGTGTGACGGCCGAGGTCGAAAACGTCGTCAAACGCGAACCCAATGTGTCGATTACATCTCTGATCGGCGGCGCCGAGCGACAGGTCCGAGTGCTGTTCGATCCTGTGCGGCTGGCCTCGGTGGGCCTGGATCTATCCCGTGCTGCGATGATGCTTCAGGCGGCGAACCAGGAAATGAACGCCGGGACGTATCCGTCGCCTCAGGGGCAGGTGACCGTCCATGTGGGGGGATTTATCAAAACAAGGCAAGACCTGGAACGTGTCGTATTGGGTACTCACGGCGGCCGCCCCATTTATGTCCAGGATGTCGCCACCATCGTCGATGGTCCGGCCGATCCGGATCAATACCTGTTCTTCGGCACCGGACCTGCGGCCCAGGAGAAGCAGATCGAGGCCCGGGGCCGGTTTCCGGCCATCACCCTGACGGTGGCCAAACGCAAGGGAACCAATGCCATCACGGTGGCGGAAAATGTCCTGCATCGCGTTGAGGACGTGCGCGGCTCCATTATCCCCGATAACGTGCAGATGACCGTTACGCGTCATTATGGTGAAACGGCCAAAGAAAAATCCAATGAACTGCTGTACCACATGGCGATCGCCGTTGTTTCCGTTACCCTGCTGATCTGGCTGGCGCTCGGCCGGCGGGAATCGGGGGTTGTGGCGCTGGCCATTCCCGTCACTCTGGCCCTGACCATGGCGACCTTTTACTTCTACGGCTATACCCTCAACCGCATCACGCTTTTTGCGTTGATCTTCTCCATCGGTATCTTGGTCGACGATGCGATCGTCGTGGTGGAAAATGTGGTGCGCCACAATCATCTTCCGCAAAACAAGGGGCGCAGCCGTTTCAAGATTGCCATCGAAGCCGTGGACGAAGTGGGCAATCCAACCATTCTGGCGACATTGGCGGTGATTGCGGCCATATTGCCCATGGCCTTTGTGGGCGGCCTGATGGGCCCTTACATGCGGCCGATCCCGGTGGGCGCATCCGCAGCAATGCTCTTTTCCCTGCTGGTGGCGTTTATTGTCACGCCATGGGCTGCCGTACGCCTGCTCAAAAGCAGCGGCGGCAGCCATCAGCACGATGCATCGGCAGAGAGCTGGAGCACACGCCTCTATCGGAGGGTGATGGATGCTTTGATCCACAAACCGATGTGGCGCTGGCTTTTTCTGGCGGGTGTGGTGGGGCTGTTGGTTATGGCCTGCGCCATGGTGGGCGTCGGCCTGGTGCGTGTCAAAATGCTTCCGTTTGACAACAAAAGCGAATTTCAGGTGATCATCGATATGCCTGAATCGGCCACCCTGGAAGCCACCAGCGCTGCCGCACTGGAAATGGGAGACTATCTGGCCACGGTCAACGAAGTCACCGACTACCAGGTTCACGTGGGCACTGCCGGCCCCTTTAACTTCAATGGGCTGGTCCGCCACTACGACTTGCGGCGCGGCGCATACCATGCCGACATCCAGGTAAACCTCGTCGAGAAAGGGCACCGCAAACAGCAGAGTCACGCCATCGCCAAGCGGATCAGGCCTCAACTGCAGAAAATTGCCGAGCATCATAACGCCCGTGTCAAAGTGGCGGAGGTTCCGCCCGGGCCACCGGTTCTTTCGACCCTTGTGGCCGAAATATACGGGCCCGATTATGAACGTCAGCGGGAGATCGCCGAACAGATCATGCAGGAGGTGTTTGAGAAGACGCCCGGCGTTGTGGATGTGGACTGGTTTATGGAAGATGCCTATCCGAGATACCGGTTGCAGGTCGATCGGGAAAAGGCGGCGTTGCACGGCATCAGCCCGGCACAAGTATCCGAAACCTTGCGCCTGGCCTTGAGCGGGCGGCAGGTCGGCCTGCTGCATCAGCCCAAAGAGCGCGAAGATGTGCCCTTGATCCTGACGCTCCCCCTGGCCGAGCGGGCGGATGTCAAGCGCCTGGAAGGAATCAAAATGC
>JASFGJ010000079.1:0-10765 GCA_050123815.1 Desulfobacteraceae bacterium | reverse complement strand
CAGCATTTACAGTTGTCTCGGATGAAGTTCCGAGGTGCGAAAAACACAAAATTTCGTTACACGCCAGCGCTGGTGAGGGTTCCGTACAGTGGCTGGCTTCCAATTTGAGTGTGGGTGATGAAATCTTAGTGCAAATCGAAGATTCTGTTGAACAGCCCGATTCAGTTCCAAATGCTTGTAATTTTTGTGGAAAAGATATGCATGACGTATCCAACTTTATTACAGGACAGTCAGCAGCAATTTGTAATCGATGTGTAGCTGAGTTCAGCGAATCTTTGATCAACGGAAAAAAGTTACCGCTTGGGGCAGCGATTCGTGATGAGTCATCATGGACGTGTGCCTTCTGCGAAAAACATCCAGATAACATTCCAGGGGTCATTGTAAGGAATGGCACTGCAATCTGTCCTGAATGTTTGCGTGTATGTACTGATATTTCGTCAGATGAGGCTTGGAAAAATGATTAAGGGAGCGCATTACAACCGCATAGACAGCGGACCGGGAAAACGATGCAATTTTTAGCTTTTTCGCAGTCATCATTGAACTTTGCATTTTTATAGGCATAGGTCGTTTTCCCGTCCGGTCATGCGCAGCGTCAGCCTCTGCCACACATATTGACACACAATAAAATGTGTAATATTGTGTGTGAAAAAGGGGGGCGTACAATGGCTACCAATTTAGCAATCGATGATAAATTGTTACATGAAGCGTTAGAGATCAGCGGATTGAAAACCAAAAAGGACACTGTCAACCTGGCCCTTAAGGAGTTTGTGGATCGCCATAAGCAACTAGAAATATTAAGTATTTTTGGAAAAATGGACCCAGATCCCGATTATGACTATAAAAAGGGGAGATCTCGTTGAAAGTCCTTGTCGATACGCCAATATGGTCTTATGCACTTCGCTCGAAGAATAATGAGTATCAAACCGAGATAGATGCGCTTACCTCCCTTATTCGAGACCAGAGAGCCCTTATAATTGGACCAATTAGACAAGAAATCCTATCCGGCTACAGCGATCTGAGTAAGTATCGCATAATAAGAGAAAAACTATCTTTTTTTGCCAACGTACCAATTTTGGACACTGACTATGAGCTGGCTGCAGAATTCAGCAATAAATGCCGAAAAAAGGGAGTTCAAGGATCACATATTGATTTTCTGATTTGTGCAGTAGCTAATAGAGTCGACATTCCCATCTTTACCAATGATAAAGATTTTGAGCATTATCAAAATATAATATCCATCAAGCTTTTTAAAATTGAGGGCTAACCACAAGGATTGATACGACCTGGAAGGTCGTTTTCAATCCATTGTTCAAGAAGCCCGGTCCAAAGGGTCTTTTATAAAGGGCATTGGTAGTAAAGACGGCACAATGGATGCGCAGTATATCAGCCGGTCGCCGCAGTCGGAGCATTTTGGCCAAATCCGGCTTGGTGGTTCGACCTTGGCGCGTTTGGCCACCGCAATAGCCTGTGCGATGCATTGGGCAATTTTTTCCATGGCAATCGATGATGCAGGATTCATAAATCCATAGTATCGCACTTTCATAAAACCCGATGGCAGTACATGTTGTAAAAAGCGCCGGATAAACTCCAACACCTGCAAGGACATGGTGCGCCAGCGGTTGGAACCGGACTTTTTGTATTTGAAAAAGACTTGACCATCTTCAAGTTTGACGATGCGTTTGTTTGAGATGGCCACCTTGAAGACATAGGGCGCAAGGTATTTAATGCTATTTGCGCCGGTGCCGACTGCCTGGCAGTTGACCACCCAGGCTTGCCTCCAGACATCCGGGCAGATTTTGGAAGCAAGCCCGCTCTTTTTCATTTCGTTGAACAATTTGGCCCTGAAGATTTTGGACATGGCCTTTACCGGCAGGAAAAAGTCCTTTCGCGAAGGATGCCAGAGTTGATCGGATTTGGCCAACGCACCGGCGGGCACGATGTAGTGAATGTGCGGATGGTAGGACAAGGTTCGGCCCCAGGTGTGCAAAACACCGAAAAAGCCGGGCAGATCGGCGCCGATAAATTTTTTATCACAGGCACGCTTTTTCATTGTCCGGGAAGATGCCGCAAACATCGCAGCATATGCCAGGCGCTGATTGCTGCGGATAAAGCTGCGGATGCATTCGGGAACCGTGAAAGAGATCATGAAATGGTGCACCGGCAGCTGCGCATCGAGTCTTTTTTTGAGCCACGTTCTATAGGGGAATAGTGGCAAGAGCAAACCGTCTTTTTGTTCACGGTCATGTTTGGCACCTGACTCATCGTTGCCATAAAAGGGAATTTTTGCTCAAATTCAGCAAGGAACGGCTTCGTTGGATGCAATGGCTGTATGAGGCTAAGAAACGATACGGTTTGGTGATTTTGAATTATGCTATCACCTCTAATCACATCCATTTTATTGTGCAAGGAAAAGACAACAGTAAAACAATACCCAAATCAATTCAGCTTTTGGCTGGCCGCACGGGGCAGGAATATAACCGGAGGAAAAAGAGAAAGGGTGCTTTTTGGGAAGATCGTTACCATGCAACAGCAATTGAAACCGGTGAGCACCGTATGCGTTGCCTGATATATGTTGACCTGAATATGTTTCGAGCGAGAGTTGTATGCCATCCGGAACAGTGGCCTCATGGGGGTTACAATGAGATCCAACGTCCTCGGCGAAAAAATTTTTTAATTGATTATGAGGTGCTTTGTCATCTTTCCGGTTTCGACAAGTTTGATGATTTCCAGTCAGCACATCGAAACTGGATTAAAGCGTCGTTATGATAAAAGGAGAAAGATATTTCATGCGGATACTTCTACTTATTTCGATTTTTTTGCTGGCAAACATTTCACATGCAACTGAAAATAGCATCTTAGATTTTGACCAACTTGGTTTCCAAATTAAAGCTCTTGAAGGAAAAAGTGATTCAATTACATCAACTCCCTTAACATTAATGTTGCCACTATCAAACGGGTTTTCACCAAATATAACCGTGATAATGCAACCCTATAAGGGGTCGATAGAAAATTATAAAGCTGTAACTGACCAACAACTAAAGCAAGCAAATTTGAATGTCATTCAGAGTGAAATAATAGGTGGTATTTATACCTTCGAATATTCTGGCTCACTTACAGGTCAAAATTTGCATGTTTATTCCAAGGCTCAAATGAAAGGCAATCATATATACTTGACCACAGCGACTGATTTAATGATTCAGTGGGATTTAAACAAGAATAAATTACTTAATACTGTAAATAGTTTTAAATTTAAGGAATAATCATATGGAACGAAAATACGTCTTTCACTATACTGCAAAAGGTTTTTTAATATTTTCAGTCGGTGTTCTGTGCCTGTTTTTCATTTGCATTTATTTGGTCTTTAGTTTTCCAAATTTGAAATGGATAAATTTCGGATTTCTTGTTCTATTATCGCTTTTAACTGAGCGGTTGTCCTTCAGTGCGGACAGAAGGGCACTGAATAAAGGAAAGGGCAACCGTTAACCTTTCGCTGGTCTGGATGGCGAGAACCACGCCGCCCCAAAGCTTTTAGTTAGCCACGATCAAAAGCATGAAAATAAATACAATAAATACATTCATAATTGTGCTGGGCATATTGTTAAATCATAGCCAAATAGCCTATGGTTTAACTACCCAACAACGTATGGATAGTGATATTGCTGATGGAAAGCCTATAGTTGTCCAGGTCTCTGTCGCACTTGCTGATAATAAAAATCAATGGATAGTTCCTGTGCCGCCTTCTATTGGCAATGGACAAGATGCTCGAACTAACCTTTATTGGGGTGCCCGATATGGTTTAAGAACATATGTGATAAAAGATGGTGGATGGAAAAAAGTGGTCACTATAAGACCACATGATAAACGTATTTTAGAAAGGTTGGTACTCAAAAGAGTCTTTTCACGCAATGGTTGCGATGTCTCGGTATATTTAGTAGCCGATGCTTGGAACGGCAAATTTATCAGAGACACTATTAAGCAATTCCTGAACTATAATGCAGGAAAGGATGTTTTTGATATTCAATTAAAAAACAGGTCGAAATGCAGCTGAACGCCTATTTGATGTTAAACGTTAGAAGAAATGATGTTCTTGATAGTGATAGTATCCAAAAAAGAATCATTGAAAAAGAGATAATAGTACCATATTGTTCATGGCTGAACAAATTTCATGATTTGTGCATTCGATCTGTAGCAAGGGTGCAATGAATCGTGGGAACGTATTACAAACACGACTACTCAAAAGCTGATGTCCTGGTAGATATTCATAAGGATATGTTCGAGCACCTGTTCAGTGGTCTGTCAATTACGGAATATTGGTTTGCTCCGGAACCTCCTTCCGAGTTGATTATTTTTTTCATGGATCAGCGAAGGCAGGAAATAAAACATCCTTCTGACGTTGCGCTGTCATTGGAGAAATCCGTTGGATTGTCTTCGTTGGGTTCAGGATCCGTTGGAAGGTCCTCCTCCGGATCCGTTGGTGGATCCTCCGTTGGATCCGGATCGGGGATCTCGCTGCCGGCGCCTTCGATTTGGATATAATCGATGGTTTGGTATTGTCCATCCGAGTCGTTGTTCCATCTTTCGTGAACGCCCAGCCCGGCTTCCGCAGCCACGATGAGGATGTCTTCAGAGGCCGGGTTGACATAGCCTTCGCGATCAAGGTAGTCGAACATCACCGAATCGATGGCCACGGGGTCCCCGGCAAAAAAGAGCATGTTGGGCGAGTCGTCGGAAAACGAGTCCCACCGCTCGGGTGGGGTGTTGTTGCTGCGCCATCCGCCGTAAAGGGCGTCACCGACAATCAGAACCGTTTTGTCTCTGATGTGAAGGTTGTTGTTGATGTTCACGATTGGATTGATATTGGATTGATATTCGCTCCCGTTCAGATAGAAGTATTTATGCATGGTATGGCCGCCGCTGTAAAATCCGTCGATGCTTCCCAAATGGTTTTTAAGGGCCAGGGTGATCCCTGCGCCTCCGTGTCGTTTCATGATCGGCACGTTGATCAGGTAGTCGGCCTCAACCAGGATATCGGCCACTTGATGGCTGCCGCTGTAAGAGGTGCCTGAAAAATCGACAGTGGCCGCAGGGTCCGTGCTATCGAAGGTTGTGGCCTGGACGCTTGCGCCGTTGCCGTGGCGATCGAAGTATTGGATCTCTTCATATGCAATGCGCGCGCGGAACCGGTCCGTAATGTATCGAGAGGCATCGTAGAGCCAAATATCCGTCTGCCGCACACCCATTTCGGCAAGACCCGATACAATGCTGTTTATGATCTGCGGCAAGGCATCGACATAGGCATCATTGTCGGCGTAACCGGAACTTCCGCCCCCCATGATGGAATCGTTGAAATTGACTTTTATCGCGATGATTTCACCGGCCTGGTAATCGGGTAGGATCTTCTGCCATGCACCGGAGAGGCTGGTTTCGTCTGTAAGGGCTTTCAAGCCTGTAGCAACCATATTGTCCACTACGGTTTGATCCACGTAGGCATCATCGCCGTAGTATTCAGCGCAGACCCCGCTTCCCGTGCACGGAAAGGTCCAGTGAGTGGCGTTTGCATCGTGGACAGATACCACGCGATGAGGGGATGGCAACGCCATGGCATGGGGGATGGTTAACAATGTGCCCGCCGCGGCGCCAAAAGCCGCCGTCGTATATGTCCCGAAGGGGCCATGGGTGCGCAGGTTCTGGTAATAACGCTCGGCCTCGTGCATCTTGTAGACCCGCAGTCCCAGACAGGCAGTCAGCCCCAAGGCAAGAGACAGGGTGGCCACGGCACCGTATCTAAACAGTCGTCTTCGGCCTACGCAGCGCTTCAACATGCAAACCATGTGGTAGCAAAGCAGCGCCGCCGAAGGGATCAGAAAAATAGAGAGATTGGCCAACGCTGTCTGTTGGCAGGGATAGTGAATGCGCGACGGCTTGCGCCCTGTTTTGACAATCAGCCAGAACAGGCTCAGCATACCGACCACCAGGCCGTGTTGCCATTGGATTTTATTCAGAATTGCCGTTTTGTGACGCCCATGATATGACCGCAGATGATCGATTGTCTTTCTCACGACAGTTACCTTTCAGCCCAGATCAAATGGTGCTTCCGCTCAACATAGACGCTGCTTCTATTGCTGAAGAAACGTTGCGATAAAACGTAGATGGTGATTCCCTTCAATAGCAATGCCAATGAGGACCAAAAATTTACAGCAATTTTCATGCCTTTTAGCTGTATGGCGCTAACAAGCTGAAATTACATTTGGTTTAAATGCGACACGACAATTGGAGGTAACGTTATTGTACACCGGCGTGATTTTTTTGGTAAATAATCATTGCGGTTATAGGCGAGCTGATCGTCGCAAGTCAACGGGAATCCGGAGTTGTTGGCATAGCCGTCCATATTGCCAGTGTTGCTAAATGGCCATCTTTGATGCCGCAGCCGGTTTCGCGGAGGTCTGGAGCGTATCCTGATAATACATCTTCCAGGTTTGCAGAAAGGCGGCTTCAAATGAGCGCTGCTCCATGTAGTGTCGAGCGGCTTTGCCCATCCGGCGCATGCGGTCCGGGTTGTCAATCAGAGACTTCATGGCCTCATACAGGGCCTCGCTGTCATCTGCCGCTACCACAAAGCCGGTTTGGCCGTCGATCATGTTTTCACACGGCCCTCCGCTGTCGGTGACAATGACCGGTAGGCCGGATGCCTGGGCCTCCAGCACCACGTTGCCGAAGGTGTCGGTAGTGCTGGGAAAGAGAAACAGATCGGCGCCGGCATAAATCTCCGAAAGTTTATTGTCTCGAACATATCCGGTGAAATAACAGGGCAGTCCTTCCATGGCCTGCTGCATGGCATGCAGGTACGGGCCGTCACCGACAATGACCAGGCGTACGTCGGTCCGAATTCGGGAGAGCTTTTCAAATGCCTGACCTAACAAGTGGATGTTTTTCTCCTTGGATACCCGGCCAACATAGAGCAGATTGATCCCGCCGTGAATGTTGAACCATTTTTCAAGAAGACCGTTGCGATGGGATGGATTGAATTCCTCTGTGTCGATGCCCCGTGGATAGACACGGATTTTGTCCGGCTCGATTCCCTTTTCGATCAATTCATCACATGTGCTCTGAGAGGGTGCATAGACAACATCCATCTGACTGTAATACCAGAGTACATATTTCCATGCGAGATCTTCGATATTGGAGTCACCGGTGAGAATCTGGACATATTGTGGAATTGCGGTATGATAGGTGCCGCTGATGGGCAGCTTGAGTATTTTTGCAATGGCAAGTGCCGCCAGGCCGATGGGACCGGGTGTGGCGCTGTGCAGGTGATTAAATCCCTGATCATAACAAAAGGTGAGCATCTCCAACAGAGGTGGGTAGAAGATTTTCTGTTCGGGATACTCCGGCAGCTCGTAACTGCCGATAGGATTGAAATTCTTTACGCCAGCTTGTTCTTCCCGATGCTCCTTGTGGCAGGTAACCAGAGTATAATGCTTGTTGTTTTTAATGGCCAGTTTAACCTGTTGCTGGAGCGTCAGGGCCACGCCATTGACTTCGTAGAAGGTGTCTGTAAAGTGGGCCACCTTGAGTTGATCGTTGTTGTGTTCACGTGTAGTCTTGTCTCCGGCCGCGAAGGAGCGATGGATGACATCGCTGAAATCACGGTCTTTGGAGAATTGAGAAAACGCCACAAAGTATGGGGCCAGAAGGGTATATAGTCCGCCGGCTGAACCAATGGTGGCAAAGATATTGAACAGTTTGGCTCCGGAAACTTGATCGAGCAGGTGGTTGCCAAAGTGGAGCATAACCCGCTGGGAGACACGATCGACAAAATCGAACCATTTTTTTTCGCGCACCGCCCCATCCTGGGGGTTGTCTTGTGACGTAAATAACGATGTGTCTTCGCTGATCACCTTGCGGGTTTCGTGTCGCAGCAACTGCAAAAGCGAATCCGATAGAGGCGCCTTTGAATTTTTGTCTTTGCGGTACTGCCACAGCAGGTAGAGCTTTGCCAGAAGTCCCGGATTGCGGTTTGCATCGACGCGCAGGCTATGGTCCAAAAACCGCATTAGCACATCCTTGTCTGCATAACGGCTGAGGTGGAATTTACTGCGATAGAACTGGTAGGCGATCCCATACAAATTGTGCGCCATGGTCAGCGGTGTTGCATCCTGGTTGACCACTTTCGTTGAAAACCCCTGCGTAACCCCGCGCAGAACTTCTGCATCGCAGGCGTCGTCAATGCAGGTATAGGTGCGGGCGATATTGAGCGAGCTGTGGTCGTCGGATCCGCCCCACAGACATTTTTTCCATGCCTGGGTATAGAGCGGCTTGCAATCATGCTTGTCTGCCAGCCGTTCTATATCTGCTTTCGCCAGACCGGAAAGAACGGTACGCAAACATTGGTTTTCTCTTTGGTTGCGGGCCCCGTTGAGTTCGAAATGCTGGAAACACAACAGCAGCTGTTCGAAATGGGCCAGTCGCAACCGGTCATTAATAGCATAGAGCGGGTGCGCCACGATGGTGAGTATGCTTTCCTGCTTCAGGTATTGCGCCAGATCGAAGATGTTGGTCCGGAGCCTCTGGATTTCAGCGTGCTGGGCCTCGGTGATGTTCAGGGCAAGCACATGAATTTTACAGCCATCGTCCGGGAAATAGGTGGTGATCTCTTCACTGACGAACGTATCGGACAAGTGGGCGATTTCTAGGGCGCCGCTGATGCTGTTGTGATCGGTGATCGTCACATGAGACATGCCGTGATTCTTTGCGATACGGTAGATCTGAAGCGGTTCGGTAAAGCTTTCCGGGCAACCGATTTTCTTCAGTATCCACTGGCTTGGCCGTTTAGAATACTTTGAATGCACATGGATATCGATTTTCATCACATTGACTCCTTGTCAGAACGTTTAATTTCTATATTGTCCTTCCCGCCTATTAACGCATGGTTAAACGGAGAATAGAATTTTGTTAGAAGCATCCCATTTGTCTGGTGTTCATAGGTTTGCGGCCGTTAAACCAATCGCACGCTTTGTAATAGCGAATGTCCTGCAACCAATGTTTCAAATAGGTGGGATTTCGGTATAGGCGTCGGGACAGGCGTAAGGGGTGATGAACGCTTTGGAGCAGAGGGGCACACAGCTCCGAAGGATCTCTGAAGCATTCCCAGTCGCAGCGGTGGCACTCACCGTTGGGTGATAACGAATCGACGTTCAGGTTCCAGAACTTGCCGAGGTTTTCATTTCCTCGAAAACCGCAGGGATAGGTGTTGCCGTCTTCGGCGCTGATGAAGAAAAAATCTACACCTCCTCGGCAGCCGAAAGCATCCGGTTTGACGTTCGGTTTGGAATACTGCTGGTCGAGCATGTAGAGAGACGATAGGGGCGAAAAGATGCGTATGTGCCGGCGATGTTTGGGAATCGTATCGATCAGTGCCTTGTAGAGCATGGCCTTTTCCGGGTCTGAAAAGCGCACGACGTCTTCAATAGCCGAGGCGGCATAGACGGCATTCAAACCACTGGACTGTTCTCGAGCGCTGATACTCATGGGATAGCAGGCGTTGACCGTTGTAAATCCCAAATGACGCGTGAAACGGTAGAAACGGTCAAACGCATCGCAAAAGCCGTCGTAAAAGGCTGTTAGATACGCTTCAGGGCTGACAAATCGATCCGCTCGCAGATTCTGCGTGGCGGCTCCGGCCAATTGCCGATTGATTCCAAGATTGGCGGCAGGATACAGGCCGTGGGCATGAAAAATGGGAAGGGCTTTTTCGATGCCGGCAATGACACCGTCGAGACCTCGCATCTGTTCGTGAACCTCGGCATAGGCCGAGTCGAGGCTGATCCAGAAGTTACGCAGACAGGTGGCGGACAGCCGTTGGGCCAGACGGTTGATACGATCCTCGAAATCGGGCTTGTGACTGTGGCGAAACAAAAAGCCATTGGTCCCGGTACGCACGAAGGGGATGCCGATCGATCCGGCGTAATCGATCAGCTCGATCAGCTCATCCAAATGAAGCAGTGGTTCACCTCCGGTAAACGACAGGACGCGAACCCCTTTTGCAGCTGCTGCATCCAACGCGCGCATCAGGGTCTGCCGGGATAAGGTTGACCGGGAAATTTGAGCACTGACGCGCATCCCGCATTGGGGACAGCGGGCGTTGCAACGGTTGGTAAATTGGACCACCAGCTGAGGAGGAAGACGGTTTGCCAAGAACGGTTTGAGGTAATCGACGCGTGATATCATGGGGGGTAATCTGAACGGTGAAGGTTAGGCCGTTGTTAGTTATCAATTTGTTTTTTATAAACATATCAATTTTGAGCACCAAGACTACCAACCTGATTTATGTATTTCTAACATAATTCTAACAAAACTTTGATAAGTTCCTGTTGGTTTAGATGATGAGAATGGAGTTGTTTTTTGAATTTGAATTCAAAGGATTAGGCAGCCGGGCACAACGCTTCAACTCACCTGAAGCGGTACCTCGGCACACTGGAATCGCATTCGATCTGAATCATTAAAAAAGGGAGGCGCCATGCTGTCCGATGCGTTTAGTATTGTTGAGTTTTTAGACAAGGCCAAGTGCAACAATTATCAACGCGTATTGACCCTGGCCCATCGTGAGGCCACTGATGTGGAACGCTTTCTGTATAAAAAACAAAGTGTTTCCGCTGGCGACACAAAACTCCGCGAGTATGCAACAGTTCTCAAAGATTTCATCTCTTATATGCGTTATGGCATTAAAACCAGAAAGGTGCGACCACTCGATCTTGAACACTTCAAG
>JASFGJ010000078.1:0-10827 GCA_050123815.1 Desulfobacteraceae bacterium | reverse complement strand
GCCTGGGGAGGCTCTTTTTTGGCAGCATTCCCTTTTTTGGGCGGGGCTTCTTTGGCCGGCGGGCTCTCCTTTACAGCTTCGATTTTCATAATGTTGAATGTCGGGATCGGGCCGAAGCCGAAGTAGTTGTGGTATTCGGCCATGGAGCTGATGCGCCAGGGCTTGTTGGCAAGCGATTTGCCGACGTTCAGTGCCTTTTCGGTATAGCCGATAAACGCCGGGACGGCCGTCGCCACCTCCACCACCGAATTGGGAAAGGCGTTTTTTTCGACGATGTATACGCCGGGGGTTTTCATTTGTCCCATCTCATCCTCCCTTTTCATGGATTACGAGTGAATATAAATTTCGGAAATCATCGCTTCGCCATGTTTGCTTGTATCCCGATGCACCCGGTCGACCGGCGCAACGGGCAGCCGTTGGATCATGACCTTTTCTCTTTTTCCCGCGATATGCTTTAATTGAAATTTATGATCCGACACCTCCTGCAAGGGGATGGAGGCGTCGGAGATGAAGGCAACGCTGGGGCGGCCGCCGACAATCGGATCTGTGGCGACCTGATCAAAGATCCATTGTCGTTCGGGGTCGACCACAGTAACCGCTTTGGCTGCCAGCGGACCCAGCACGTAGTACTTCCAGTAGGTGCGCCGGTTGTCGAATTGAATGTGGTATCGTTTGGATTCAATATTGCCCTTTGAATCCATGGGGCTTTCGCGATGACCTGTCGGATGGATGCAGACCACCAAAACAGGTGGCGCTCCCTGATCCCACCGCGTCACAACACCATCCGAATGCAGCTTGGCAAAGGAAACCATCTCCCGGTCCGATACAAAGGGCTTCGGATGCAGTCGGACAGCGCCGGATTTGTCTTTGGCGGTATTGGCCGAGTCGAGATAGAGCAAACTCCCGTTGCCGGATTCCGGAAAGGCCGTATAGATTTGAAAGAAGGGATCACCGGCATATGCTTTGAAAACAAGGCCGGATGTGTCGCTATCCGCCTGGGCGGCTGACAAGGCCATGGCCGGTTTCCGGCGGGTGTCGTAGTAAACGACCGGCCCTCCATGGGCGACCCGAAACAGCATGCCCATGTTGTCCAGGGCTTGCCGCGTGCCGACGGTCGGCACCCATTCGAGTCGACGACAGATGTTGTCGGCGAAAAAAGCGTGGTGCACCCTTATTTCAAAGAATCGACGAAAGGGGCCTATGGTGTGTGAGATGGTCATGGATGCGCTCGCACACGGGTTTCGATGATCTTCGGTGCCCGGCCGACGATATCGCGGGCATCAAAAGTGATCATCCGAATCTTGTAAAGCACGGATGGAAGATACTTGCCGCTCAGTACCGTCCACAGACTGCTCAGATCCTTGAAATTCAGATTTTCGATTTCCAGTGCAATTCGGGTGATGCGATGATCCAGATTCGGACTGTTCTGGTTTGTAAACAATGGATTGCGTTGAAAAAAACTGATGGTGGCAGACAGGAATTTCAGCGCCTCACCATAATTTTTCCCGTTAAAATTGCCGGCAAAGAGCAGGTATAAATTGGTATGAATCGGTGGATGCGATTGCGCGGCCGGCAGGTCGGTTGCAGGCTCGGCCGGGGGACGGCAGCCCGGCGTCGTCTCCCTTTCGACATTGACCAGAGAGGCCACGATCTTGTTGTTGGTGTTGACGGTTACGGTGCCGTCCTGTTCTGTGATATTGGCAACTGCAACGATATCCTCATTCAGGTCGAATGCCCGTTTGAGATGTTGATTTAATTGACCGGTTATGTGGGAAATGGCAGCATAAATCATCGACGTCTCACACTGATTTGTCTTTTGCCATACGGCAGATTGTACAGCCACGTTTGCTTTGAAAATCGGCCCGTTCGGATCAATCCCGCTCACTGAGCTTGTAGATGGTTGGACTGCCCTGATGTTTGATCTTTGTCAGGTCACCCTGTTGCACCAGCAACTCCAGCGCCTCACTGACCATGGCCACGGCCCTTTCATAGCGTTGCCTTAACAACCACCAGTTCACTACGCCTTCAAGCGTATCGGCGGCATCGGGGTGCGCGCTCAGATATTGTCTGATGGTGTTGGCCAACCGGTGTACATCCGAGTCCGGCATCAGGGGAGTCATTTTCATTTATCGAAGTCCTTTTAACGTTGATAACAGCAATCGGCGTGCCACGATTAGATGCGTTCTAATATATTGTTTCTAAAGGAAATTATCTTGATGGTTGGAATCCCTGGGGTGTAATGGCCCCACCCCGGGACGTGCAGTGGCAGATCTGTCACGCAGAGGCCCCTGTAGGGCGGCCCGGCCACATGGGGGCTGACTGCCTCACACTAGAAGTGGTGTCAAACGATGGTGGCCAAGTTCAGACAGGTTGCTTTTTTTGAAGGTAATCCATTCGCTGGATGGCGTGTTTTTTCAACAGGCGGGTGAATGTCCGGCGCTCTTTTTTGGCAATGCGTGCGGCAAGGGAGACATTGCCTCTGGTTTTTGCTAGAAGCATATGCAGGTATCGTTTCTCAAAGCGATTGACAATCCTGGCCTTGGCGGAGTTGAACCCTTCACGGATATCGATTGGTTCTGCCGGCAACAGAGCCTTGGTATGACGATCATTATCCGGTGTGTCAGACGATCCGGCCGATACCAAAGGCTCCGGCATCAGGCATGATTTCAGGATGAAATTTTCCAATTCCCGTACATTGCCCGGCCAGTTGTAGGTGTGCAGTTTACGCTCGATTTTGGGGTTTAAGGGTCGGTCGGGCAATCCGTACTCATGAGTGAATTTTCTCAGGAAATGATCGGCCAGCAGATAAACATCGCCGCCGCGGTGACGCAAGGGCGGCAGATCGAGCCGAAGAACATCCAGGCGATAATAGAGGTCGCGGCGAAACATGCCGGTCTCGACACAATCCATCAGATTCCGGTTGCTGGCGCTGATGATCCGGGTGTCGGCCTTGCGGATTTCCGGGCTGCCCAGCGATTTGTATTCCTTTTCCTGCAGAAAGCGCAGCAGTCCGATCTGTGCTTTGGGGGCCAGGCAATCGATTTCGTCGATGAACAAGGTTCCTTTATCGGCCACCTGAATGACGCCCGGCTGCTTAGTATCTGCGCCGGTATAGGCGCCTCTTGCATGCCCGAACAGTTCGTTGAGAATCAATTCATCGCTCAGACCGCCGCACGCTATGGGAATGAACGGGTGATTGCGGCGTGCGCTCAGGTAGTGGATGGCCCGTGCGGCCAACTCTTTACCGGTTCCGGTTTCACCATAGATGTGAACACCCACATCAAATTGACTGATCAAGCGGATGTTTCGAATGGCCGTTTTAAAGCAGGGGGATTGCCCGATCAGGTTCATGGAAATGAATGCATTTCCGATAATCTCTTTGGTCTCCTGATCCATAGAGCTCACCCATGCCCGCGCGGCTGCCGACGGTATGTTGCGTTTTTCGAATGATCGTAATTTACAACGAAGTACCACAACCAGGAAAAATACAACCGATATTTGTCGGGAAAGCCTGAAAGGCCTCCCAAGGGTCTCTGCAGGATCCGCAATGCCCGAAAGATCTGTTGTTGCAAATTACAATGGGATCGAATTAATGTGGTGCGTATTGAATATAACATAAATCATAGCATATCTGGAATGACTTTGGCAATTGAGTGATGGATGAAAAATCGGTTTTTATCTGTTAGTACAATCCTGTTCGCCGAGTCGAACATCATGACTTGTCAGTTAATCGTAAACGCAGCATAAGTCAAAGGAGTAAAACAGAAAGTTAATACTTCCCAACGACTTCCTATATAAAATGAGGAGATGCCATGAATATACTTCGACACATTGGTTCTCTGGCATTTGTGCTCGGACTTTTTACTGCTATATTCATCGGTCTGCCGTGGTACGTCATGGTTGCAGACGATCCTGCCGCGCCTTGGTGGCTGAAGGCTGCGGTGTTCTGCCTGTTAGGCGGCATCCTGGTGGTGCTGGTAACCCTGACGATAGAGCAGAAAAGGCGCAAGGTGGCGCTGGACCCGGCCATGCCGCCACAGGAGGATCGACCGCTTCTGTTGTTGAATTCCGATGCCTTGCCCGGTAAGGAAATTGAGAAGACCCTGGGCCTTGTCCAGGGGCACACCGTCTTTGCTATTTGGCTGGGCAAGGATCTTTCGGCCATCATACGGCTGATCCTTGGCGGTGAGTTGACGGAATATACGGAGATGATGGGCAGCGCTCGTCGGACAGCCACCGAGAGGATGACGGCGGATGCACTGAAAATGGGCGCGGATGCCGTCATCAATGTTCGCTACACGACAACGAGCGTGATTGGTAGCGCAGCAGAATTGCTGGTATACGGCACCGCCATCAAGCTGAAGTAGCCGTCAATTTTTCATTAAACGCCACTCATTTTTAAAATACTGTTTGGAATTAGTGGTGAATTGTTGATATACTCAGTCCCGCCGCGGTCACCGTTCTGAAACGAGGAAATTACTATGGCCTTGATATCGAATGCAAAAACTGTTAGCAGGGAATTGGGAGCCGTCTGGCGTGACATCGCTGCCACCAAAGGTTTGACGGTTGAGTTTTCCTACCGTGTCGATAAACTCAGCCAGAGACTCGACTCGATTGCTGACAAGATCTTTATGAAGACCGTCAAAGCGCACGACATCCTGATCGAATGTGCGCAGCTTACCGGGCAGTTCAAATCCGAGCTGGATCAATCCCACGATATGGCCTTGCGTCTGTTAACGCAGATCGAAGGCCTCGTGGACCGCCTCGTAAAAGATACGCACGAATTTAGAATAAAAGCGGGTTAACCATGCGCAACGACCTGAACGAACTGGAATCATTACTCAAGTTTGAGATACCGGAGATTATTTTCGGGCGCGGTTCAATTCAGCAGCTTGGCCAATGCAGTCGTCGCCTGGGCGGCGACAGGGTAATGTTGGTGACGGATCCCGGTATAATTGCCAATGGCTGGGTCGATGAGGCACTCGGGTATCTGCGGCAGGAAGGTCTCAAAACCATTGTTTACGATAATGTGGTCTCCAATCCGCGAGCCTCTCAGGTGGAACAGGGAGCAAAGGAGTACGCCCGACAGGAGTGTGACGTGATTATTGCCCTCGGGGGCGGCAGTCCCATGGATACCGCCAAAGGGATCGCCATCCTGGCTTCCAACCAGGGCCGAATTGTGGACTACGTCGGCTGCAACTTAATCACTCAGCCGATTCCGCCGTTGATTTGCGTGCCCACCACGGCCGGCACCGGATCGGATGTCAGCCAGTTCGCCATCATCGCCGATCAGGAGAAGAAGATCAAGATGACGATCCTCAGCCGGGCGATCATGCCCGACATCTCCCTGATCGATCCCCGGTTGTTGCAGACAAAGTCCGATGCGTTGATTGCTTCCACAGGCATGGATGCCCTGACCCACGCCATCGAAGCCTTTGTGTCGTCCCTTTCCTGGCCCTTGACCGACCCGCATGCCAGCCATGCCATTAAACTGGTGTTTCGCCATCTCAAGGAAGCGGTACAAAGTAAATCCCTCGAACCGCTGGAAGGAATGGCGATTGCAAGCCTGGAAGCAGGTGCGGCATTTTCAAATGCCATCCTGGGGGCGGTGCATGCGTTGGCTCATCCGCTGGGCGGTTTTTACGATATGCACCACGGCCTGGCCAATGCGATTCTACTCCCGGCGGTGTTGAAAAAGAACCTGGAATATGCGCCGGAAAAATATGCGTTAATGGCCAATGCCATGGGGATCGATACGCGCGGCAAGTCGAAATTGGAGGCAGCCGGGCAGGTTCCGGAAAAGATCGAGGCATTGATTAAAACGCTGGACATTCCAATAAAGCTTTCCCAAGTCGGCGTCAGAAGGGAGGATATCCCCGGTCTGGCCCAGGATGCGGCTGAAGATTTATGCATGATGACCAATCCGCAAAAATACGATGCACAGGAGATTGAAGCCATCTACCTGGACGCGCTATAGGTATGAGTCATGAATCCAAAAGTCCAAAACTTCCCCCCCGACTTTAAAGGTATCGGCTATTCCAAGATCGGTTTTTTCAAAGAGACCCGTTCAAAAATTAAGGAGCTGGAATCGTTGAACATCGAGCTTGTTCGGCGCCATAACAAGCTTGAGGCTGTCTTTAACAGCATCAGTGACGGTCTGACCATATTGGACCGCGATTTAAATATTGTTTTTGCCAATCAGGTGCAGAAGACCAATTTTCCGGATACGGAATTGGTGGGCAAGAAATGCTACAAGGCGTTTTTCAATAAAACATCTGCCTGCCGAAATTGTCCGGTCCTGCAGACAATAGAATCTCAGCAAAACTATACCGGCGAGATTTTGGTCCATGACACCGACGAAAAAGGACGCTATTACGAATGGACGACGTCACCGGTGCAAGATCCCACCGGCCGGGTTTATGAAATACTTCTTTTGATGCGCGACATTACCGAAAGAAAAGAATATGAGTATAAGCTGATGCAGGCCGATCGCATGGCTGCCATCGGTTTTCTGGCAGCCGGAGTGGCTCATGAAATCAACAATCCGTTGACTTCCATCGCCGGGTTTTCAGAAGCGCTGCTTAAACGCATGAAAAATATTTCCGGCGAGTTTAATCCTCAACTGCTTACTGCCTTCGAGGAATATCTGGGCATCATCAATACGGAAGCATACCGGTGCAAGGAGATCATTTTCAACTTGCAGGATTTCAGCCGCAACTCCAAAGACGATTTCGAGCTTCTTTCCATTGATGCCATCATCCGTGATACATTGTCTCTGTTCCGACAGCGGGCTAAGGACAACAATATCAGGATCCGCTACGATGCCCAACTGGATCTGGAGAAAGAAGCGATTTATGGAAAAAAATCGCAGTTAAAACATCTATTTCTCAACCTGCTGATCCGTTCTTTTAAATCGGTCGAGGAAGGCGGCAGCATGTGGATTCAGGCGTTAAGCAAGGATAAGCAAGTCAAGGTTGCACTTTACGACAACGGAGGGGTGCCGGATAGATCGCATGCCAAGGAGGCCACGGAGGAGAAACCGGAAGGCTTTTCAGGTTCGAACAGCGATGTGGACCTGTCGATATGCTATAATATCGTCCAACACCACAAAGGTGTGATGAAGTTTGAATTGTCAGAGGAGATGGGGGATGCTCTGACGATCTATTTTCCTGTGGCAGGGGAGGCCAACGTCAAATAAATCAATAATTTCCCGAACGAACGGGGAGAAGGCAAGGGCAGAATGAGCCTCGGATCAGTATTAGCCGTCGATGATGAGCAGAATATCCGCCGATTGATTCGAAATGAATTTACCCTGGAAGGTTTTGAAGTAACCACTGCCAAAAGCGGTGAAGAGGGGTTGGCGCTTATCCAAAAAAAGCAATTTGATGTCATTTTATTGGACATCAAGCTTCCAAAAATGAGCGGCATGGAAGTTTTAAGAAAAGTTAAGAAAACACCGAGTGCCGTTGAAGTGATCATGATTACAGGCTACGGCGATGTTCAATCGGCCGTGGATTCACTGAAGTTGGGTGCCAGGGACTATGTGACCAAACCTTTTAAGCTCGATGATCTGCTCACCATTGTCCGCAAAGCCGTCTCTGACAGTGACGTCAGATCGCTAAAGCCATCGGAGCCGTTTGACACAAGGGCGGCGAAGCCGGCGTCCTTTGTCGTATGCCCAAGCTCGGCGATGCAAAAGGTCTATCAGTTGGCCTGGCGCGTGGCCAAAACCGACCATACCATCCTGATCCATGGCGAGACCGGGGTTGGAAAGGACGTATTGGCCAGCCAAATTCATGAACAGAGTCAACGCCGAAACGGTCCCTTCGTGGTTGTTGACTGCGGGCTGCTGACGCACAACCTGGCCGAGAGTGAGCTTTACGGGCACCGCAAAGGCGCATTTTCCGGGGCCACGGAAGCCAAGATAGGCCTTGTGGAGAAGAGTCAAACGGGCGCACTGTTCCTGGATGAGATCGGCAACGTCGATCTCGAACTTCAAAAGAAATTTCTGCGGTTTGTGGAAACGCAACGCTTCAGGAGGGTTGGCGAGACCAAGGAGCAGTATATCGACACGCGCATCATGCTGGCTACCAACTTGGACCTGCAGAAAGCCATTCAGGACGGCACTCTGCGAAGCGATCTTTACTATCGCATCAGCGAGTTCACCATTACCATACCACCGCTGCGCGATAGGCCGGAAGATGTTGTCGCTTTGGCTAAATACTTTTTGAAAAACCTTTCTCACAACAACCATCAAGTAGGCCTGGCCAAGGAGACTGAGTCTATCTTGTCGTTATATCCTTGGCCGGGAAATATTCGCGAGCTAAAAGCCGTCATTGCAAAGTGCTCCTTGTTGACCGATTCGGACATGATCCAGCCGGATGACCTTCCGGCCCACATGAAAGCCAAGCATTACGAGTCGCCCAATAAATCCAAGACATTGGAGGATATGGAAAAAGAGCATATCATCAATGTGCTGGCCGAAACCGAAGGCAACCAAACCAAAGCATCACAAATCCTGGGCATCAACCGTAAGACCCTCTACAAGAAAATCCACCGCTATAAAATCTTTTCCTGATGGATTCGGTTTTACTGTGGCCTCTTGCCCCATTTTACCCCAGGGTGGGGTGTGATGAAAAATAGAATTAATTACAGCCTGTTATTGAATATATAGCCGCCATCACGGGTGCTTTTGTCCCGCCGGCCATGATGCCAAACGCCACTTTGTTGCCTGATGCAATCACCGGGCATCTTCCCCGCATTCCTTTGACCGTCTGATATTACTCACAATCGTAAACCATTCACCTGCCGCGACGCATGCGCGTCTATTCTGGGCACAGTGCTTGCAGGAAGACCCTGTAGACCGATTTAATGCTTATTTATCGCTATCATTACAACCGATTGCTCATGTGCGGGTTAGGCTGGATGTTACAATCCAAACCACTTGTTAAAAGAGGTTGACCCCAAAGCTACAGATTAACCGGCGCGATTTGATGATGTCGATTCATGACGGCGCACCATCAGCGGCTTAACCCAGACAGCAAACGCTTCGGTTCATCGAGTAAATAAATCGAAAGGGGGTTGGTACGACAATCAATGATCCGATTCGGAACCATTAACCTCTAATCCGTCACTTTTTTGAGATTCCCACAACTTTAGATGAAAAAGGAGAGCAACTATGGCGCAGAAAGCCTCAAAAGTCTGGTTTGCCGCTGCGGGGGCAACCAACTGGACGGAAAGCACAATTTGCAAGGCCAAAGATTTGTTTTATGCGGCAGGGCTGGACAAATGCATCGAAAAAGACGACAGCGTGGCCATCAAGGTCCACGCCGGTGAATACAACCGCACCGCCTGCCTGCGGCCCGAATTCGTGGCCGCCATTGTCGAAGAGGTCGAGGCCTGCGGCGGAAGGCCTTTTGTCACCGACACCACCACCCTGACCTATCATCTGTACAACAACCGATGCACCGGACAGATGGCCCAGGAGGGTGCCAATCGTCACGGCCTGAACTGGGCCAGCCTGGGAGCGCCGTTTGTCATTTCCGATGGGTTCTACGGGGAAGACGATCTTCGCATCGAAATGCCCGAAGGCAATATCCTGAAAGAAACCTATATCGGCCGGGGTATTTACGAAGCCGACGCGATCATCAACCTGGCCCATGCCAAAGGCCATCCCATCACCGCTTTTGGCGGCTGCATCAAGAATTTCGGCATCGGCGCTCAATCCAAGCGCGGCAAGTACCAGACCCACTTGGCCTTCTGGGGCGATCCCGAAGATGCCATCGGTTACCCCAAGGTCAACCGTGAGGCCTGCCAGGGCACCGAATGTCCCTACGCCAAGATGTGCGAAGACAGCTGCCCGGACGAGGCCATCACGGTCAAGGCGGACGGTGTCGAGATGGACTTTGAAAAATGCGCGCTGTGCTATTCATGCCAGGTGACTTGTATGTTTACCGGTATGCAGGGTATCGGCTTCCGTGATGACTACTTTCCGCTGGCCCAGATCGCCATGTCCGATGCGGCCCTGGGATGCATCAAAACCTTCAAAGAGGGTAAGGTCGGCTACATGGCTTACGCCTTCGATGTTGCGCCCGAGTGCGACTGCTTCCCCTGGAACGGCACATACGTAACCCCCGATGTGGGTGTTTTTGCTTCCAAGGATTGTGTGGCCATCGATACGGCCATCTGCGACATGATCGACAAGGCCCCCATCGGACCAAACTCTCGGGCTGAGGAACTCGGCCTGAAACCGGGAGAAGACAAGTTCAAGGCTGTCAATGCCTTTACACCGCGCATTCAGCTTAAAGCCGCCGAGAAGATCGGCATGGGCACCATGAACTATGAACTGATCGAGTATGAGCCGGAATTGAATCCCGAAAATATTGCCAAATGGCAGATTCGCAAGACTCCGATGACCGTTCATCCCATGCGCCAGGTTTTTAAAAACCACCACCTGGCCAGAGAGTTCGAATTCGAGCGTGAACCGCTGGATAAATGGTTAGATGATTGGAAAGGATTTGATCCCACCATCTAAAAACAGTCGGTAAAGGTTTGGGGGCGGAGGCGGCCTTCGCCCCCAAACGCTTTGCGGTGATACAGCCGGCCCCGGTCTCGATAGACGTTAAGATAATGTTTTTGGCAAGGATAGAAAGAAGAGGCTGTATTGCAATACCGCGACAACCGTTAGCACAGTCCAAAAACTATACCTTAACGTCTATATGAACATTCAGCCGATGGCAGCCCAAATTGACAGAACCCTGAAAAGGAAGCACCCATGGCCACTGTGTATTGGATTAAAGGACGATCCGAAAATATTCGTAAAAATCT
>JASFGJ010000077.1:0-10847 GCA_050123815.1 Desulfobacteraceae bacterium | reverse complement strand
GACCGGAACGAGCGGACACATGTCGTCGTATTGGTTGAGACGTTTGACGCCTTCGGCCAGCTGAGTATCCAATGGGCAAAACGGGGCCAAACCGTCGACCAATCCGTCCAGAGTATGATCCGTGGGCATCTGCCCATGGAAGAGATAGACCCCCGCCAACAAATGTTCGATGGCCATGGCGGTCAACTGGTACACCAGATCGTTTGTGAATACCGATGATCGTGACTGGCCATTGACAGCGGTGCTTAGGTATTTTCGACCGGCGTCGATATGCTCCTGCCAGTTCAGATTTGAGTATTGTTCCATTTTATAAATCTCTTAATTTTTCGTATCCAAATACCATCCCTTTTCGATCCCGATTCCGATAGCGATTTCGATTTCGACAGGGCTTCCCCTAACGGGTGTTCATCCATTGATGGCATCCCCGTGATGGCATCCCCGCTTTATGAAATGCGCAGGCTTTCCGCCACCTCTCCATCCTCGAGGGCATCCAGAATCTCATCGACGGCATCTTCGCTCTCGACCTTGCCGTACCAGACCCCTTGGGAGTGGATGACCATCACCGGTCCGTGATCGCACGCTTTCATGCAGCCGGTACTTGTCACCTGGGCGTCCAGGCCGCGATCCAGAATCTCGTTTTCAATATAGGGCAGCAGGGCCACGGAACCCTTCTTATGGCACACCCCTTTGGGATCTCCGCCGGCTCGAAAACTGGCACACACAAAAATATGATGCTCGGGTTTGTCCATCAGTAAATTCTCCTTTTGCTTTCAGTTTAATGCATCAAAATTAGTATAATTGAATTGTATTACCGATTTTTTTACTCAATCCCGCCTTTGGCGGGACCCAACTGGTTACAGGTTCAACCACAACCCATTGCATTGCCGCCACACCCGGACCCGCAGGCAAACGGCCGGCGAACGGCCATATGGTTCAAACTCTCGCCGGCAAAAACAGCCTGTACCGCTTCGTCGATGACGCCTTCGCACTCAATGACCTCAATTCCGCTGTCGGCAAGAACCTTTTTGGGCTTTTGCCCCACACCGCTGACCAGAACGGCCCGACAGTCCGACAAGATGGCCGCCAATTCCGACCAGCGCTGCATGCCGCCTCCGGGTTCGGGCGTTTGCCGCGCTTCGATCAAGCCAAAACGGCCCTGCTTTTCTCCATAGACAAGGACTTGACAGGCTTCGCCCAGATGTTGATTGACCAGCACTCCCTCAAGGCTTGCTACGGCTACGTGGGGTCGATGCGATACTTTTTGCCCTCTGGGCTCAAGAACTTCCAAATGCTGACAGTTCTTCAATGTGGCCATCAATCCGTCGGACGGCGCTTCTCCCAACAGCCCGACCGCATCGGAGCGGCAGCGGGTGCAATGACGCATTTGCTTGACATGCCGACCGGCGGCCTTGCGGATGGCGTTGACCGTTGCGGCGGAGGGTTCGGTCAAATGTTCGAAATCACTACCGGCATTTGGGTAGTAGGGCATGCAATTGAACAGGTCGACACCCAGGGTGTTCATCTTCGCAGCAACGGCTTCGATATGGTCTTCATTGATGCCGGGGATGATGATGCTATTGACTTTGACAATAATGCCACGCGCTTTCAGACCTTTGATCGCCGCTATCTGCCGATCGAGAAGTATTTCCGCACCCTGTTCGGCACGCATGACCCGCTTGCCGATACGCATCCAGGAGTAGATTTTTGCACCGATCTGCGGATCCACGGCATTGACGGTAACGGTCACATGGCTCACCTTCAAATCGGCCAACGCATCCAGATAGGGGGAGACGTTCAAGCCATTGGTGGCCACACACAGCATCATATCCGGATAGCGCTCCCGCACACGCCGGCAAGTCTCCAGGGTCTGGGCGGCATTGGCGAACGGATCTCCGGGTCCGGCAATGCCCACCACACTGGTGTTGGGCTTTTGCCGCAGCACCTCTTCCAGATACACCATGGCCTGGGCCGGAGAAATCACGGCGCTGGTCACCCCGGGCCGGCTTTCATTGACGCAATCGAATTGACGGTTGCAAAACTTGCATTGGATGTTACAACGCGGGGCCACCGGTAAATGCACACGTCCAAAATGGTGGTGCGCTTTTTTATTGAAACAGGGATGGTCATTTAGATTCATGGTTCCTGGTTCCTTTCCACTATAGATACGTATAACCGACATCCGATTTGGCCTGGCGCCGCTCCAGCAGCGTGTTGGCAATCCGGTCAAAGAGCGCTTGAGCCCCATCATATCCCACATGCAGCAAACGGCTGCCGCCCACGCGGTCGTGGACCGGAAAACCGATGCGAACCAGGGGAATGCCCAGCTTGCGTGCCAAACTGTATCCTTTGCTGTGGCCGATCATGATGTCGGGTTGAGCGGCACGTACGGCATCTTCGATCTCTACAAAATCGACGCCTTCGATGACCTTGACCTTTTCGTGAAGTTTGGGATCCAGTGATTCCAACACGGCCGGCCCCAAATGGCCGTCGTCGTCGCCCGTTGCGCAAACCACCGGCACGACCCCGATTTCGGAGAGAAAGTCCACGACGCCGGCCACAAGATCCGCCTCGCCGAAAACCACCGCCCGTACACCGTTGACGTATTTATGACCGTCCACCAGTGCGTCCAGCAAACGGCCCCGTGCGTCGGTGAAAGCCGTCGGGGTCGGGTTGCCGCTGATCTGTTCCAAGGTGTGCAGAAGTCGGTCCGTCCGACGAATCCCCATGGGCAGACCCAGCCGATAGGCAGGTACGTTGAAGCGTTTCTCCAAAAAAGTGGCCGCTGTCTCGTCCATTTTGGCAAGTACACGACCCAACTCTATACTGGCCGAAGCCCTGCCGGCCGCAGCGATGGCCTGCACCGTAGTGCCACCGGCGGGGATGCGCTGGTATTCGGACCACAGTTCGCCGTCCAGGGTCTTGGCGTAATCGGGCAGTATCATGACGTTTTGACCGAAAGCTTCGAAGATCATTCTAAGGTGCCGAATATCGGCCGGCGAGACCATGCCCGAGAAGAGATTGACGCCAACCTCCGAAGATTCGGGGATGGACGATTTGGTTAGTTCTTTGACAGTCGCCAACACCGCTCTGTGAAACCCCTGCATGTGAGTGCCTTGATAACTCGGCGTGGAAACGTGCACCATGGGAGGTAATTCATCCTCCGGTCGCCCCGAGCGGTATTGTCCAATAAACATGGAGACATCGTCACCGATGGTTTCGGCCAGGCAGGTGGTGGCCACACCGATCAGCTTCGGCGTATACTGCTCCAGAATATTGTCCAGGGCCAGTTTTATATTTGCGCCGCCGCCGAAGATCGCTGTTTGTTCCCCGAAATTGGAGCAGGCGATGTCGATGGGCTCTTTGAAATGACTGATCAAATACCGGCGGATATAGGTCGAGCAGCCTTGCGAGCCGTGCAACAAGGGAATTGCGCCTTCGATACCCTTGAACACCAGGGCCGCCCCCAGGGGCGAACACAACTTGCATGCATTCTGTGTCGCAGCGGCCGCCGGCTTGGTTTTCAGGTTATTCAATCGATAGGTGACTTCCATCACATGGCCTCCTTTTGGCGAAACGGCACAAACTGCCACACAGGACTTGTCACCGAGGTGTGAATTTCGCGGGCGAAGTGAAGCATTCCTTCAAACCCGGCCAAAGGAATCTTGCGTTCGTGGTTGTGATCGCAAAAACCGATACCGAGCTTATAGGCGATGGGTCGCTCTTTGACGCCGCCGATGAACAAGTCGGCCTTCTTTTCGATGATATATTTTGACAGTTCCAGCGGATTGGCATCATCCAGGATGATTGTTCCCGGATCGCACATATCCCGCAACGTTTTATAGTCTTCGGCATTGCCGGTTTGGGATCCGGCCAGCACCACCTGCATGCCCAAATAGCGTAGCGCCTTGATCAGTGAAAAGGCTTTAAAGGCGCCCCCCACATAGATGGCCGCTTTTTTACCCTGAAGATCTTCCCGGATCTCCTTGAGCTGGGGATAGATGGCATTGACTTGCCGACGAACCAGCGTCAGGGCCCGCTCTTTGATTTCCGGATATTCATCAAACCGGTCGGCCACGTCGTACAGGGCCTTGGCCATATCGTCGATGCCGAAATAGGAGACCCGGATATAAGGAATGCCATATTTTTCTTTCATCATCTCGGCCAAAAAAGTCATGGCGCCCGAACACTGCACCACGTTGAGAGCAGCGCCGTGGGATTTACGGATCTCATCCACCCTGCCGTCGCCGGTCATGACCGACACCACTTCAACGCCCATCTGTTCGTAGTACTTTTTAATCATCCAGGCTTCACCGCCGATATTGAACTCTCCAAGGATATTGATGCTGGCAGGGGAGATCGCTTCGGTGGCCCCGGTGCCGACAAGCTGAAACATCGCGTCGCAGGCCGCTTTGTAACCGTCTTTTTTGGTGCCCTTGAAGCCTTCGGAGTGCACGGCCAACACCGGGATCCCTTTCTCCCGGCCGACTTTTTTGCACACCGCTTCAACGTCGTCGCCGATGATCCCCACAATACAGGTGCTGTACACGAAAGCCGCCTTGGGTTTGTAAGTATCGATCAGTTGGCTCAAGGCGTCGTACAGTTTCGGCTCTCCGCCGAAAATCACCTCCCTTTCCTGCAGATCGGTGGAATAACTCATGCGGTGCAACTGAGGGCCCGATGAAAGCGCCCCCCGGATATCCCAGGTATATGAAGCACAGCCGATGGGCCCGTGAATCAGATGCAACGCATCGGCAATGGGGTACAGCACCACCCGCGATCCGCAAAAGACACAGGCGCGCTGACTGACGGAGCCGGCCACACTGTGTTTATCGCAGGTCATCTCGAACGGCATTTCACCTTTACGATAGATCTGCTGCCGGCGTTCTTCGAGGATGGGAATAAAAGTCATAAGAATATCCTGGTTCCTGGTTTGTGGTTTCCGGTTCCTGGTTCCTGGCTGATATTGCTACAACACCAGTTCGAAATCGGGCTCGCTGCTGTCGCGGTCTTTTCGGTCGAGGATCGCTTCGAGTATCTTTTCCAGAAGCCGCAGCGCACCCCGGTAGCCGAAGGTGGAAAAGTAGCTGTGCCCCATGCGGTCCAGGATGGGAAAGCCGTGCCGAACCAGCGGGATGTCTTCGTCGCGCGCAATGTATTTGGCATAAGTGTTGCCGATGATCAGGTCCACAGGCGCCTGTTTGATCCACTGATGAAACAGGAACATATCTCCGGGGACTTTTATCTTCACTTCCTCCCCGACATCGGCGACCACCTCCCTGAGCGCCGCTTCATACTTTTTGCCGGCGGGAGAACCTGTCACGATATAGACGGGTTTCATTTCCAGGGCCACGAGGAATCGACTCAGGGCCAGCAGCTGATCCGGATCCCCCACCAGTGCGACCCGCTTGCCATGCAAATACTGATGGTAGTCGGCAATGGCATCCACCAGTTGCCCGCGCTCCAGATTGAGAGCATCGGGAACGTTGACACCGGCCATGCGCCGCAGGGTGTCGATAAATATATCGGTGTCGTGCAGACCGATGGGCAGGTTCAAGACCTGGCAGGGCACTTTGCACTTGGTATCCAGGGCTCTGGCGGCCGCTCCGGCGCCCAACTCCCCGAGCCCGATGGTGCCGGCGCTTGACCCGGACGCCTTCAACTGGTCAAGGGTGACGCCCCCTTCGGGATACATCTTGTACTTTCCGGTCAGGGGACTGTTGAGTACGTTGGAGGTGTCTGGGAACATGATGCCCGTGACACCCAGCATCTGGGCCAGGCGCTTGATCTCCGCCATGTCCGATGGTTCGACGAATCCGGGAATCAGGTTGATGGTTTTTGAGCGGCCACCGTTGCGCTGGGCAAAGTAGTCCACCATGGCCTTGGTCATGTTGGAAAAACCGGTAATGTGCGAACCGACATAGGAGGGCGTGTTGCAGTGAAATACGAATTTGCCCGCCGGAATTTTGCCGTCCGCTTCCGCCTTGCTAATGATCTGGGGAATGTCGTCGCCAATGGTCTCCGAAAGGCAGGTGGTGTGCACGGCGATCACCTCCGGGTCGTAGACCTTGAAGATATTGTCAATGGCCTGAACCAGATTGGCCTGCCCGCCGAAAACAGAGGCGCCCTCGGTAAAAGCGCTGGTAGCCGCCATCACGGGCTCTTTGTAATGCCGGGTTAGCGTACTGCGGTGGTAAGCGTAGCACCCCTGCGAACCATGGCTGTGCGGCAGGCAGCCATGAACACCGAGGGCTGCATACATGGCGCCAATGGGCTGACAGGTTTTTGCAGGGTTGACCATCAGCGCTTTGCGTTCTTTGATTTCTTCCGTTGTATGTCTGAGTAGCATGTTAATCGTGCTCCATTAATTTTTCGGTTTTACATATTCATCACTGAACAGGCCGGACGTGGATTTATCCGGAATTCGGTTAAGCCGGTTGAGCCAGTTTAGCCGGTATGCCCCATATGGCGATACATTGGTCCGTCTGTTGATCAGCAAACCATTCGTTTAATGGGTTCCGTAAGTGGCGGCCAGTTCGGGATGCTGCTGCCAGGGGGCCTTGAGGTAGCTCCAGACCGGACTGTTGACCATGCGGTCGATCTCTTTGTAAAAGTTGATGGCGCCTTTGAATCCGGCATAGGGGCCGCCGTAGTCATAGCTGTGCAGTTGTTTGAGCGGAATGCCGTGCTTCTGCACAACATATTTCTCTTTGATGCCGGCGCAAAAAATATCGGGCTTGAACATGGCGATCATTTTTTCGGTCTCGTGATGACTGATATCGTCGATGACCAGCGCGCCGTTGTCCATTTCCGGCATCATGCCTTCATACTCTGCAAAGGTGAGGCCGTTGGCTTCCAAAGCCTTCATGGCCTTTTTACTTTTTCGCGGCTGGTATTTATCCGGATCGGCTTCGACATCCAGTTCCTCGATATTGCGGCTGTCTGCGTCGATCTTAATGTCCGGCAAAACGCTGCGCCCTTCGTAGTCATCCCGGTGTGCGAATTCATATCCGGCCGAAAGGGTCTTCATCCCCAGCTCTGCAAACAACTCCTGGTAGTGGTGGGCGCGCGACCCGCCGACAAACAGCATGGCGCGTTTGCCTTCGGTCTGCGGCCGGATTTTCGCCGCCGCCTGCTCAACTTCCGGCAGCTCTGCGGCGATGACCGTCTCGACCCGTTTCATCAACTTTTTGTCTTCAAAGTAAGCGGCGATCTTTCGCAACGATTTGGCCGTGGCCTCGGCGCCGATAAAATTGACCTTGAGCCAGGGCAGCCCGTACTTGGTCTCCATCATCTCGGCCACGTAATTGATCGATCGGTGGCACATGATCAGATTCAAATCGGCCGTGTGTGAATTTGCAAAGAAGTCGATGCTGGAGTTGCCGCTGAAGGTGGAGATCAAGGTAAAGCCGCACAGATCGAACAGCCGCTCGATCTCGAAGGCATCGCCGCCGATATTGTACTCGCCCAGCAGATTGATCTTGAAGTCACCTTCCTTGACCGTGTCATCCGTTCCCACAACATGCTTGAAAATTCCGTTGTTGGCGATGTGGTGTCCGGCGGACTGGCTGACGCCCTTATACCCTTCACAGGAAAAACCAAAAACGTTGATTCCCAGTTTTTCTTTCATCTCCCGGCAGACGGCGTGCACATCATCACCGATAAGCCCTACGGGGCAGGTGGAAAAAACAGCGATGGCCTTGGGGTGGAAATTGTCATACGCTTCGACAATGGCCTGTTTGAGCTTTTTCTCACCACCGAAGATGATCTCCTCATCCTGCATGTCGGTGGTGAAGCAATAATTCATAAAGTTCTCTCCGTCGGGACCCGCATCGGTCTGATTGCGGCGGGTCAGCCAGCTGTAGAACCCGCACCCCACCGGCCCGTGGGTAATATTGACGATATCGCGGGTGGGTCCCAGCACGACGCCCTTGCACCCGGCATAACAGCACCCACGCTGGCTGATCAGACCCGGTACCGTACGAACGTTGGAGCTGATGACCGGAACCTTGCCCTCTGTATCGACTTTGTTCACGACGATTTGCTTGGCGCGTTTGCGGGCCACTTTCGGCGGATATTTGATCAGCAGCTTCGATTTGACCTCTTCCGGGTCAAATCCTTCCAATTCCAATGGTTCTTTGGTTATATCTTCGGCGGCCTTTGCCATGGTCTATTACTCCTTTTGACGTGCGGGTCGCAACCCGTTCTTTTATGGTTTCAGCAGTCGGTTTACACTTCATCCAAAACAGCGTCGCCGCTCTCTCCGGTGCGGACGCGAACGGCGTCCAGGCAAGGCATCACAAAGATCTTCCCGTCTCCGGATTTTCCCGTCTGGTTTACCTGAATCAGCGTTTTGACGGTTTTGTCGACAAGCTCATCGGGCACCACAATGAGAATCGCCCGTTTGGGGATCATGCGATGGGTCTGACCGAGCTGTGCAATGGCTTCTTCGTAACCCTTTTCGGCACCTTCCAGAAGCTGGACATCGACCAGGCCCTTGCCGCGTCCCAAAGCATCACGGGCCGTGATGGATGTGATGCCGACCTCGGAAAGCGCGCGTTTGGTCTGATTCATCTTGTTCAAGCGCACAATGGCGAGAATTTCCTTCATAGCGTTACCTCTTCGGTTTCTCCGTCTGTGGTCTCCTTGATGCCCGAGCTGATGGTATAGACCTCTTCCACCGGAACGACGAAAATCTTTCCATCCCCGAACGCCCCTTTTTCACCGGTACGCGCAGCTTTGATGATCGTCCGGATGGCGAAATCCTTGTCCTGCTCTTTGACGGCCGTCAGCAACATCTCCTTTGGAATCTCATCGTAGGTAATTTCGCCGATTTTTATACCCCGCTGCTTGCCCCGGCCGACCACCGACATTTTGGTGACGCCTGGAAATCCCGCCTCCATTAAGGCCGCCAGGACATCGTCCACTTTTTCAGGTCTGACAATTGATCGAATTAAAATCATGACAATCGCTCTCCTTTATCTTGTAATGTCTATGCGGCAATTCCATAGTCTATAAGCAGTTTTTCCAGCTCATCGATTTCAAGCGGCGTGGGGATCACTTTCATCTCATTTTCATCGATCTTTTTCGCCAGCGTTCGATACTCCCCGGCTTGGGAGTGTTCGGGTTCATAGTCAATCACGGTCTTCCGATTGATTTCCGCTCGCTGCACCATGTTGTCGCGAGGGACAAAGTGAATCATCTGGGTGCCCAGCTTATCCGCCAGAGCCTGGATCATCTCCAGTTCATTGTCGACCTTACGGCTGTTGCAGATCAACCCGCCCAAACGCACACCACCGGCTTCGGCGAACTTGACGATTCCTTTGCAGATGTTGTTGGCTGCATACATGGCCATCATCTCACCGGAAACGACGATATAGATCTCTTGTGCTTTGCCTTCGCGAATGGGCATGGCGAACCCGCCGCAAACCACATCGCCGAGAACATCGTAAAAAACATAATCGAGCTCTTCACTGTCCGCATAGGCGCCCAGCTGCTCCAGAAGGTTGATGGAAGTGATAATCCCGCGTCCTGCACATCCCACCCCCGGTTCGGGCCCACCGGACTCCGTGCACAATGATCCACCGAAGCCGCTCTTACGCACATCGTCGAGCTCGACATCTTCGCCCTCTTCGCGCAGGGTATCCAACACCGTTTTTTGCGCCAGTCCGCCCAGCAGCAACCGTGTAGAATCCGCCTTGGGATCGCACCCAACCACCATGACCTTTTTTCCCATCTCCGCCAATCCGGCGACGGTATTTTGTGTCGTGGTAGACTTGCCGATCCCGCCTTTTCCATAAATAGCTACTTTTCGCATTGTTTGTCTCCTTTGACTGTACTTTAGTATCTGTCGTTGACGAGAAGTAATCCAAGGAACATGCCAAACACCTCGACATCTATGCATAAAATTCTTAAGGCGCTGTTACCGACTGATTTCATAAGACAATATTCTTCGATGAGTGATTTTTTATCTTTGCCTGCCAAACACAACTATCAACATAAATGTAGAGATCGACAATTATGTCGACAAAGTCATCGACCAAAATGTCGATATTGTTGATGGTGAGTGCCCAAGGGTGAAGTAGAGGGCGATCCTAGTGGAGAGTAATAACTTTAAGTGCGCTTCCATAGTCGAAGGAAAGCAACGGCATCGAAATCGCGATCGGTAACGCACCAGCCGAACTTTTATTTGCTATGATTTGAAATTAGTTGAGCAGATATGTGGTGAGACGTCGATCAATGAAGGGTTGACCTCTGCCCCGGCACGTATGATCGGAAAAGACGGCCTTGCCCATGGCCGGCGCAGAGGTCCCGCACAAGACCAGCGGGACAGGCCGGCCCTTCTACTTCATTATCGATAGTATTTCGTTGTTAAAGACTCTTCAAATCGATGTTATACTTTTTAATGCGATACCCCAGCTGACGCGGTGTTATCCCCAGGACTCTCGATGCTTTTTGCTGAACGCCGTTGGATTGCTTGAGGGCCTGCACAATATGGGTACGCTCCAAGCGCTCGATTTCAATTCCCAAATCTTCCGACAGGCACGCAACATTATTGACGACTTTTTGCGTCTCTGCAGGTGCCGGGGTGCTGAACGGCAGGTCCTGCGCCCGAATCGTGTCCGCCTCGGCCATAATTACCAGTCGTTCGACCAGATTGGACAACTCGCGCACATTGCCCGGCCACTGGTATACTGCAAGCCTGTTTACGGCCGCATCTTCCAACCCGACATTTCTGCCATAGAGACGATTGAACTTTTTGATGTAAAACTGCAGCAGCAACGGGATATCATCTACTCGCTGACGCAATGGAAGCAATACGATCGGCACGACATTCAAACGCCAGTAGA
>JASFGJ010000076.1:0-10879 GCA_050123815.1 Desulfobacteraceae bacterium | reverse complement strand
GGGGTTTTATGGGGCATCGCTTCGGGATTTACTTTTGCGGTGCTTTCTATTCTCAACCGCAGGTTTGCAAGGCATTATTCCAGCCTGGTGATCGCATTTTACCAAGATTTGGTCGCAGCGGTCGTACTCCTGCCGCTGGTGTTTGTTTACGATGTTCGATGGGAGCTGAAAGACATTATGTTGTTGGTGTTTCTCGGTGTGGTCTGCACCGGTCTTGCACATTCGCTGTTTATCAGGGGGATGGCGTTGATCAAAGCCCAGACTGCCAGCGTGGTGGCGTGCCTCGAACCGGTTTACGGGATTATGGTCGCGGCTTTTTTGCTAAATGAAATTCCCGATATGCGGGTCATTACCGGCGGCGGGGTGATTTTGTGCGCAGCCGCATATGCCTCCATAAAGGGCGTCGGCACACCCGCCGGCAACCCGGCGAAAGAAACAGACTAGACGCTATCTGAAAAATGCGATATGTTCATCTTTCGACGCATCTTGAAACTCCGGATATCTTAACACCGGAGCAGATTGCTATGTATAACAAGTTGCGAGGGTATTCATCAGATGACCCCTGTGAAAATATACCGGAAGGGCACGATCCCGAAATGTGGAAAAAGCATCACAATTGCCCATAGCGGAAGTTAGCGTCTACTCCTTTTCTTCAACCGACCCTCCCAACTGGGTGACCGTATCGGCGGCATCATCAGCTTTGGCTTTGACTTTTGCGGCCTTGCGAAAGGCTTCCTCGGCCGCCTGTTCGGCCTGGTTGAGACGGTCGTTCAGGTCTTGGATGGTTTCCGGGTCGGCGCCATCGGCTGTGGTGGTTTCGATTTTCGTTTTGAGGTCCTCGACGGCTTGCTTGGTGCGGGCGGCGGTTTTTTCAGCCTTGGCCAATCGTCGCTCCGTTTCCTGGAGGCGGTCCATGGCCACGGCCAGCTCCCCGGCGGCTCCTTCTTCGGGTTCGGCGTCAAGATCGATCTCTTCGGCGGCCATGACCAGGGCCGTGGTGGGCAGATTGGGCAGGATGCGCTGCAGGCTGTATCCCTGGCGGTCGGTCAGGTTGTAGTTCTTGATTTTAAAGGGCAGAAAGACCAGGCTGCTGGCGTTCGATTCAGTCTTGATGGTCTGTGCATCCATGGTTGCAACGATCTGCGCCTGGGCGTCGATACGGCTCTCTTCAAGGGTTTTGACCATGTGCTCTTTGGCCTGGGCCAGGCGTTGACCCGTGCCGGTGGTCAGAACGCGGATGTCGGCCTTTTGCCACGCGTGATGCCGAGTCATCAGGTAAGCGAATAGCAGCATCAGGCGGCTGCTGGCGTCCGCGCACCACCACACATCAATGCGGCGACCGTCGCGCTCGGAGTCCAGCAACTCCTGCCACTGCGTCGCATCGAAATGCAGCAGCACCAGGTTGAAACCCTGTCGAAATGCGGATCGCAGGTTGCGACCGAATTTGAGCGCGGCCAGTCCCGGCAGTCCGGTTCCGGATTGGCCGTACCAGTTGGTCAGCACGACGTTGGCCCGCATGGGACCGATGCCGTAACTTTGCAGCAAGGTCGGCAAGGTCGCCGTCACATCGTCGGTTCGAAGGACCAGGGGAAAGGTATTGAGCTGGTGGTCGGCGATATCCTTGGTGAGCTCTTCCAGAGCCTCTTGCTGCAACTTGCGCTTGCGCATACCGCTGCCTTCGATGATGCGCACGGCGGTGACCAGGCCGCTGCGGCCTTCGATCCAATGGGCAAAGCTCAGCAATGGGATGCGGCGCTGTGCATGGTTGGTAAAGGCCAGGATGTGGGGGCGCCAGTTGCGGTGATGGTCCGGCTGGCCGGCTGCGGCGAGCAATTGGCGGCGGATCTCCTGGAAGGCGTGGTCCCGGCTGCTGTCGGCCCAGCGGGAGGGGCCGGCGGTGTGCCTCAGGTATTGATGGATGGCCAGCAAAATGGCCAGGGCGATCAGCCCGTTTTTCACATCCAGGGCCAGAATGACACCAAGACAGATCAAAAAACCCAACAGGCTCAGATGCTTGTTGAACCAGCGAAACCGGGGCCGGAAGGAGGGTGAGGCGGCGCGGGCTTCGTAATAGGTGGCGTAGTTGAGCAGGCCGTACGATATCAGAAAAAACATCGATACGATTCGGGCCACAAGGTTCAGCTGACCCAACCCGACCACTGCCAGGGCGATGGCCAATGTGAGCAGTACGGCTCGACGGGGATTGCCCGTTGTGCCTGAGCCTTTGGCAAACGGCGTCAAAAAGGGAAAGATCCTATCGGCGGCCAGGGACTGCAGGATGCGCGGCCCGCCCAAAAAGGAGGCCATGGCCGAGGAGAGCGTTGCGGCAATCACCCCGGCATCGATCAGGAAGCCATAGCGGGCCACCTGTTTGATGGATTGATAGTCGGTCATCATGGTCTGGTTGGTCAGCACGCCGGCAAATATGATCGCCACCGCAAAATAAACCAGGATCGAGATCCCCACGGCCATGAATGTTCCGGCCGGAAGACTTTTGCCCGGATCCTTGAGATCCCCCGACATGCTGACACCTTGGGTAAAGCCGGTGACTGCGGGGAAAAAGATGCCGAAGATGATCCAGAACGGCGGGGCGTCGTCCGGTGTCGTCCAGTTGGCGCTGAAGGTTGCCGATTCCCATTGCATCAGCCCGCCGAGGAAAAATGAGAAGAGGGCGGCAACCAAAAGGGTCATGACCACATATTGAAAACGGGTGGCCCAGTCCGCGCCCAGCCAGGCCAGGATGAAGAGCAATCCTACGGCGATGGAGGCGATGATGCGCGGTGTCATCCAGGGGCCCGCTGCCGGCATGGCCGTGAGCGCTTCGGCAAAACCGATGCAGTAAAAGGCCACCGACACCGACTGGGCCAGGTAGAGAACCATGCCGATGGCGCCGCCGAACTGGTGCCCCAGGGTACGGGAGATCAGGTAGTAGTCGCCGCCGCCCTTGACCCTTAAGTTGGTCGCAATGGCTGCCAGGGACTGGCTGGTGAGGATCGAAATGATGTTGGCCAGAGCGATGATGAGCAACGCCCGACCGATGCCGGCGCTGCCGGTGACATAACCCAGCCGCAGGAACAGAATGATGCCCAAAATGGTCAGTACGCTTGGAGTAAATACGCCGGAAAAGGTTCCAAGGGTTCCGGTTGCGGCTGCTTTCGACGGTGTTTCATTGGAAGTCAAGGTCTGATCGGCCATATCGCCTCATCGGTGCTGGTCGGTTGTGGCTGACGCCGGTTTGTGACGCCACCACCATAGCCAAAGCGTTCGATTTGGGCAAGTCGGATCTGGTGCCGATCAGTTGTCTCGCGGCTGCCGTCCAGGTCCTATCAATGGCAGGATCTTGTCGACATTGAAATAGACCAGGAATTTGGACTCACGGCGGTCCCTGTCCTCGGGGTAGGTTCTGCGGCGCAGCAGGTAAAGCGTTTCACTCTCTTTTTCCTCCCGTAGTTTGGTTAAAAAGAGACGTTTTCCCTGGTATCCGTCACCGCTCTCCTTGAATAAGTAGGCGGCGTGCGGATTGGATTGAAGGTTGTGATGGGTCAGGCGATCCCGCATGATAAATGCGATGCTGCCATCTTCCATAACATGCGGCCGGCTGTAAACCGCCGCATCCACCTGACCGCTGTCGTCAGCGGTCGACAGAATACCCAAACCGTTATGTTTATCGAAATAGGATTTTAGATTCATGGATTCAGCTCCTTAATGCTCGACTGCCCCAAACAGCGTATACCGGGTCGCTGTAAGGTGTCTGTCCAATGTATTTGTCATCTATCGGCCGCGCCAGCCCCCGAATGGAGTACGTATGCAGATCGTTAAACAAGTGTGTGTTTCGGAAATATTCCAATACAAGCCCCATGCGTTCGAATTCGTGCAGTTCGGTCCAGATGCGCACAGCCTTGGTCGGAAACCAACGATTGGAAAAGACGGTCGCAAATACACCTCCCGGCCGCAGAACCCTTGCCACTTCGGCAAAGACTTCAAAGGGGCGAACCAGATACTCCACCGAAACAGTGCAAACCACAAGATCGTAGGACGCATCGGCATAGGGCAGACTGGGAATTTGGTTTAAATCGTGTACGATATGGTCGCTCAACCTGGGATTCTTTGCCAACTCGGTCGCATTGAGACCCAACCCGGACAATTGCCGGAGCTCGAAGTCGTCCGGCAGATGGGATTGCCAGCTGCTCATCAAGTCCAGGACACGCATGCCTTTGCGTAAAAAACGGGCATAAATTTGACGCACGACATCGATGGCCATATCATCGAGATGCTGAACGAGTCTCGGTTTGGCATAAAAGTTTTGATCCGGAGACGCATCGCTGCGGGCAAAGGGAGTGTCGTCGAAAAAGTGTGTCAAAAGATCCTGCCGACGTGCCTGCATGCCGACGCCCTCTGTGATTATTTCGCCCCAGTGATTGAGAGCGCCTCCGCGTTCATAGGGCTTTGCAGCGATGGAGCCGATGGTTGCCGACAGATCAATCGGATTGCTGCCTGCCAGGGGGTGGTTCATGTCGATGGTTATACGGCCGTTGTTGCGGCCTACAACGCGAAAGGGCGTCCGGTCTGCACGAAAAATACCGGTGACATCTTTGAGCACACCCCGGGGATAAAATCGTCCCAATCGGGGCCGGTGCGATGAACTGTTGCCCAGCAGCGGGGCGAACTGGTCTTGCCCGATCTCTATCGGATCCGACCGCACCTCTGAATCACACAGCCCACTGCCCGATACGCTCAAGTGGACGCTGTCACCGGAGTGTTTGCCGATGAGGCGCTCCTTCAGCCGGCAGGGCAGGATATCTCGCCATAGATTGACCTGGCGGGCGGAATAGCTATCGGTGTGGGTGACATCATGGCTGCGCCAATTAAGTTGGAAAAACAGATCAACAGTGGTATTGGGTTTAATTTGGCTCACGATTGTATCCTTTCTCTTGTCTTTTGGCCTAATCAAACTTTAATCTGGATCGCGAAACAGGCAACAGCAGACGAAAGAGAGCACAGTGGTAGTCAGAACCTATCGGTCTTAAGAGAATCTTATCATTGAAGGGAGAAGCCAGGATGCGCAAGCTCCTACACATTACCAGCGGAGACATTGCCGGAGACAGTCTCGCACGGTCCGGCGTGCCGGGTGAGGTGTTTGTCTGGCATGATATCCTTTACGATGGTCCGCGCGCTCCCGGATGGCCTGAGGAAAAGACTTTTGACACGCGCGCCCGGTTTCTTGTGGGTACCACAGCCGGTGGCCTGACGATGGACCAGGTGATGCATACACTGGCGGACCAATACCAAAAGCTGGCACAGGCCGGTGCATACGATCGGGTGGTGCTGTGGTTCGACGCCTGTTTGTTTGACCAGTCTATGCTTACCCACATTCTGACGTGCCTTTTGGAACGTGGCATCGACAATGCCGACTTGCTGTGTGTGGATGCATTTTCCGGTATGGATCCCTACCATGGGCTCGGCCAACTTGAGCCGTCGCAACTGGCCGGCTTGTACGGTCGACAAAAGCGGGTGACCGACGCCCAGTTTGCGTTCGCCAAAGTCGTGGACACGGCATTTGCGCAACAGGACCAAGACAAATTGTGTGAGTTGTCGCGGCTTGCGAATGCACACTTGCCGTGGGTTCCCGCCGCAGTGAAACGATGGTTGGCGGAACAACCCGATCCTGTGACCGGACTTGGGCGGCTCGAGCAGCTGGCGCTGGATGCGCTGCACAAGGGCTGCAAGACGCCGTGGCAGGTCTTTGCCGCCGTAGCTGAAGCCGACCCACCGCCCCAATACTGGGGAGACATCACCCTGTGGGCCAAGCTTAACGCCCTGGCGGATCGGATACCGCCGCTGGTGCGAATCCAGGGACCGGCGCAACGCCTGCCGCAATGGGAAAGCAACTACGATTTGAAGCAATTCAAATTGACCCTAACAAACTAGTGCCCATCCATTTATCCCCTCTCCCTAAAGGGGCAGAGGAGAATGGTGTTTTTGGATGGACACAAACTAGAACAGAGGCCATGGAACAATCTATCGGTGAATACCTTCTTCGTGACTGGCGACGCGACGATGCACCTTCAATTGCCAAATATGCCAACAACCGCAAGATTTGGCTTGGTTTGCGCGATGGCTTTCCGCACCCCTACGACCATAAACATGCAGAGACGTTCATTGAGCGGGCGATGCAATCAGTTCCTGCGACCCTGTTTGCCATTGCCACCCATAGCGAAGCCATCGGCAGTATCGGGTTGATGATTGGTACGGATGTCCACCGCTTTACGGCTGAACTGGGCTATTGGCTGGCTGAGCCGTTTTGGGGGCGAGGCATTATGACCAGGGCGGTTAAATGCGTCACCACTTATGCAATCGAAGCGCTTGGCTTGCACCGGGTCTACGCGGAACCCTATACCCACAATGTTGCATCGGCAAAGGTCTTGGAAAAGGCCGGTTTTGCGTGCGAGGGTATCTTGCAGTCAAGTGCATTCAAAGACGGGACCATTTGTGATCAATTCCTTTACAGTTTTATCGGCCGGACCGCTGCCCGGCCGGGGCGGTCTCAACGATCCAAATATCCTGAAATGAACAATGACTGAATTGACATCCAAGCACATTGTAGAAATAGTTGATCAAACGGACGGCTGCCGCAACTTTTGCTGTGGCGACAGGGGATCATGACCGGCTCGATCCGCTATCGGTTTGGTGTGCCCGAGTCTTTGCGGATTCAGGCAGCACGGCTCTACGATGAGGCCTTTGGCCGGAAGTTCTCAGTTGCCATCGCCAATACGAAAAAACGTCGTGATGTGCTTGCGGAATCGTTTCGGCTGGCGTATGCGGCAGCTGCGATATCAGACGGCGAACTGGTCGGTCTGGCCGGTTTTCACACCCAGTACGGGGCATTGACCAGCGGCATGAGCGGCGAACTGCTGCTGGAGCGACTGGGCACCCTGAGCGGGCTGTGGGCGGCGATCATATTCAGCATATATTCCAGGCAACCGCGTGCTTCAGAGCTGTTGATGGACGGCATCGCCGTGAGGCGAGACATGCGGGGCACGGGTATCGGCACCCACCTGTTGAACGATCTGAAACACTACGCCCGCGAGAATGGATTTCGCACCATCCGGCTGGATGTCATCGACACCAACCCTGCTGCCAGACGCTTGTATGAGCGGCAGGGATTTGTTCCAACTTGCACCGAACGTTTCGGCTGCTTACGTTGGCTTTTAGGTTTTGGTGCGTCCACAACCATGATTTTTGATGTTGAGGGCAGCGCATGACGCTGCGGAATTGGAGGAGGCCTAATGGATGAAAACAGCGTTCGAACCTTGGGTCGCACAGGGCTTAAGGTGGGCCGACTGGGCGTGGCTTGCAGCTATGGAGCGCCCGTCCAGGCGTTTGAAGAGGCCTTTGAGCACGGCGTGAACTACTTTTACTGGGGCTCCATGCGCAAAGCGGCCATGGCCCGGGCCATACGCAACATCATCGCAAAAGGGCAGCGTGACCAGCTGGTGATTGTTATCCAGAGCTACTCCCGGTCGGCACTGCTCATGGAGCGCTTTTACCAACGGGCCCTCAAGGCGTTGGGGATCGATACGGCGGATGTCCTTCTGCTCGGATGGCACAACCGGCCGCCCTCGCCGGGCATCCTGGAACGCGCGTTGGCAATGAAAGAAAAGGGCATGTTTCGTTTTCTGGCATTGTCCGGCCACCACCGTCCCCTGTTTGCAGAACTTTCCGGTGATCGGCGTTTTGATTTGTTTCATGTGCGCTACAACGCCGCCCACCGAGGTGCCGAAGACGATGTATTCAGCCGTTTGCCCGGGACGGAACGACCGGGAATCGTCACCTATACCGCAACCCGCTGGGGGGATTTGCTTAAATCGAGCCGGATGCCGGATGGACAAGCCCCAATGAGCGCCGCAGATTGCTACCGATTTGTGCTCTCCAATCCCAATGTGGATGTCTGTATGACAGGTCCTAAAAATTTAGCTCAGATGCGGGAGGCACTCAAGGCGTATGCGGCGGGACCGCTATCGCCGGAGGAGTTAACGCGGGTGAACCGGATCGGGGACCATGTGCATCGGCATCACCGTCGTTTGTTTGCATAGGTGGGGACAGGTCGATCGTCAGGAATGCCCCGCAAGTTGAATCATCAATTTCGGCGATAGGCATGCATTCAAACTGGAGATTAAAATGAAACAGTTTGATCCTTTCAGCGACCGCACGTCGCGTGATATTCGTAACGCCTTGTCATCGGCGCTGGTCACGGAACTGTGCGGCGAGCAGGATCGATATGTCGACACCGTTGCCGACCGATGGCTCGAAGATGTCGACGAAGAGCCATATCGGTCCTATATTGAGCGATGCCGGGTGCGGTATGGCCGTGTGCTCGATCACATCCACAGCCAACAGATACGGGGCACCCGCAGCCAGGCTGTGGTCTTGTGGAATTTTGGGCTCTTTTTTGAAATGCATGAACTGCTGGAAACCATCTGGCTGGGATCCTCAGGAAAAGAGCGCGACGCACTCAAGGGACTGATTCAGGCGGCCGGGGCGTATGTTCATCTGTTGCGGGGCAAGCCTGAACCGGCTCGTAAACTTGCCCATCGTGCAGGGGAAAACATACGCAAATCCAGAGAATATCTGCCATTTATCGGTAACTTAGATCAATTGCTCCATTGCCTTGACCAGCTCGCCGATCCCCCGCCGAAGCTATTGCATGCATAGCAGCCGGGACAGAGCCCCCCGCACAAGACCAGCAGGAGAGGCCGGCCCTGCGAAGACCATTTTTTTGCAATAAAAAGTGTCATGCGAGCCGTCATTTTAAAACCCGGGAGTATCGCATCACCTCCCCGCGCCTCACCTTTCGGCAGTGCAATGGTTCTATCGGCAACCGCCGTACTTGGTTTTGCATCGATAATACCTGACATTGCCGGGGTATACGCAGCATGCATCTTGTTGTTGATACTGGTTGTTGCGGCAATGTTACGTTGTTATGCGGCAGTGCACATCTCTTTACTCGGCGTGTTGATGATTGCAGTTGGACAAGCCGGCACTTTTTTCAGGGGATGGCCTTTCCATCTGTTAGCGCCCCTCGTCGCATATGCTGCTGTTGTTTATATCCTGCCCATCCTGCGCAATTCAACCAATTGGATGAAAACCGGGACCATTGATTCCAAGATCATCCGACTGATCGTTGCTGTCAGCCTGCTTTCCGGCATTGCGCTGATTGGCTGGGTTATGCTGTCAAATGCCGATATGAGACCCTACCTTGAGGCTCTGCCGCAATTGCCTGTCTAATGCTATCCTCTTGCCAGTTTAGGCTTTGCAATTATCAATGCAGCCATGGAAGAGGCCGTATTCCGCGGCGTCGTTATGGATGCGCTCGAGCGGGCGCTTGGGGATGGCCATGCCTCCGTCGGCATCCAGGCGATCCTGTTTGGCGCCTATCACTATCTGGCCGGTTTTCCCAACGGTGCGAGCGGATTGCTTCTGACACTGATTTATGGAATTTTGCTGGGCATTCTCCGCCGCTTATCCGGAGGCATGCTGGCGCCTTTGATGGCTCACATTGCGGCGGACCTTACGATTTTTGCTGTCCTGCTGGTTTACTTTACCGGGTCATCGTAATGATGTTCCTGTGCTTTTCATCAGATTTAGACAGCATTTCCAATCAGGAAGCGCTCGAGACTTTTCACCAGCGGTTCAGGCAACTGCTGCATATGGCTAAAGCAGGCCTTGCACAAACATGTCTGGTCTTTGTAAATGTGTACCGTCGGGTTCATCGTTTGCTCGCAAAGGTCGCATTTTTTTTGAACCTCTTTCGTTTTTGATTTTTCCTCCATCTTGATTGCTCCTCCTCTTTTTCTTCACTGTTGCTTTAGCGTAAAGGTGATTGGATGGTGGTGTCGCAGCGTACTGGAACACCGCGTCAAGACCGGTTTGAAAACAACCAATTACGGATGATGGAACTTTTATTCAAAGGAAACAGGATAAGGCAGAGTGTCCGGAGTAGAGTAAGATCCTGGCATGCGTATCAATGAAAGGGATCTTATGCACTCGAGGTTAGGAATGGATTAGGCAAAACTAAAAATTCAAAAAAAATGGATCTTGTTCTATTTTTCTGATGGTTAAAGCTATGACAGTGACATTAAAAAGGACCGTAAGTTTGTGGATTTGTTTTTGATACCGAATTTTGAGCGCAAGTTCTTGCGATGAAAATGCACGGTGGCTTCGGTGACATGCAAAATATCGGCGATCTCTTTGCTTGGTTTTCCATCCTTAACCAGGGACGCCACTTGCATCTCCTGGGGCGTGAGCAGGATGTTCAGATTGGTGAGGCGCTGGAGCAGGGGGGAGATGACTTCGCTTAGATGATCTTCGATAATTTGAACGTTGGTTTTGTCTTTGGCGCGCAGGGGCGCGCGTTTTAGCTTTTCAATATAGGGAAATACCAGGTCCTTGATATTGGACAGGACTTTTTGCTCCAGTTCGAGTTTGTCCTCTTCACGCTGGCGAAGCAGGACCTTCAGCGCGATGTTGGTTTCCTCAAGGCTCTGCCGGCGTTGTTCAAGGGCCTGTTTGCTCTCCAGCAGCTGTTCTTGTGCCAGCTTCAGTTCCGTAATTTCTTCATGACTGATAACGACCCGCACAGGACCCTCGGCATTCATGGGGATGGCGCGCATATAAAACCAGTGGTGCCCGTCGGGTCCGTGGCACGGGTAATCGTGTAAAAACTCATCGACGTCTCCCTTAATGACTTGACGAATGCCGTCAGCCACGCGATGGGCGTCCTCTGCCTCTTCGCCGCTGGCAGAATCGCAGATCTGCAGATAGTTGACACCGCTATAATCGATCTTGTCATTTTGATTGCCCGCTCGGCTGAATTCCTGCC